>JAGQWR010000122.1 GCA_020437105.1 Saprospiraceae bacterium | reverse complement strand
GGGAACGTAACATTCCAGTTGTCTTGTACTATTCCGGACATGGAGATATTATTGCCCTCATATTGGTAGAATCCGGGGATGTAAAACTTCAGCGGATTGCTTGCATCAGCCTGCACGCTGGTGCCGTAGGCATCCAGGAACTCTTCATCGGCATTATCAACATATAGATTTGACAACCAGTTTCCTTTGTCCAGGATTTGATCAATGTATCCATTTTCGCAATTGTCGCCGTAGTAACCGGTGTCGCAAAAACACTCTCCCTGAGAGCAGTTGCCATTCGGGCCGCAATCGGTTTTTTCGCACTGATCGCAAGAAGCGAATAAAAGCATGAAGGGCATTAATAAAAGAAATGAAAGGTTTTTCATGATGTGTGTTTTTTCTGGTTTGTAATTGATTACAAAGGACGGGCAAAATGGAAATGTGGGAAACCACATAAAAATGTGGCAGCTTGTGCAGGCGGTTGGCATTCAAATAAAAAACCCCGGTTCCTTAGGGAGCCGGGGCGTACTTTCCAGCATCGGAAGTAAACTTCCGTCTTACTGTAAACCAGCATCTTTAATAAAGCCGGGAGGCTTGGTTTTTGAGACGGTGTTGATGCAAATAACGGGTTCTTTTTAAGGCAGGAAAACCACATAAAGATGTGGTCGGGCGTTGGATTTAGATGTATAAGTGTACTTTTGATATCCACCAGATTAAAATTCAAACCTGTGAAAGCATTTTCTATTCTCCTGTTTTTTTTAATGATTTCGATGAAGGGTTTTACACAAACAGAATCGGAAAATCACTTCCTGATAGATAAGGAAGACGGCACCATGATGTTGTCTATGGATGGTGCTTCCTTTTTTGCACAGATGGCGATGAATTGTTTACAGAAAGAGTATCCAAATAAACTCAATCAGGTTTTAAGCGACTCCGGCAAGCTGCAGGAGCCCCACCAATTGCATCCGGCTTTTTACGGATGTTTTGACTGGCATTCATCTGTGCATGGGCATTGGATGCTCATTCGCTTATTGAAGCAATTTCCTAATATGGCGGATGCGGATGCGATTCGGGCAAAACTTGACGAAAACCTCACCGCTGAAAATTTGGCTGGGGAATTGGCTTATTTTGACCAGGCCAGTAAATCCTGGGAGCGTATGTATGGCTGGGCCTGGTTGCTTAAACTTGGAGAGGAATTGCAGACCTGGGATGACGAAACCGGGCAGGAGTGGTATCAGAATATGTTGCCCTTAATTGGGGCTATTCGAGCAAAATACATGGAGTTTCTTCCGGTGCAAACGATTCCGGTAAGAACAGGGGTACACCCAAATACGGCATTCGGAATGTCCTTTGCCTGGGATTATGCGGCCGCCACAAATGACACTGAATTTATGGAGCTCATCCGCAAACGGGCAATTTTTTATTTTGGTGCAGATCGGGCTTGTCCGGCTTCCTGGGAACCCAGTGGCGAGGATTTTTTATCGCCTTGTCTGGAGGAAGCTAACCTAATGTCGAAAGTATTACCGGCAGATATGTTTAGTGATTGGTTTGACCTGTTTATAAAAAAAGCGGATTTAGAAACCCTGATGGAACCGGTGGCTGTTTCCGACCGGTCGGATCCAAAGATTGTGCATCTCGACGGATTGAGTCTGAGTCGTTCCTGGTGTTTATATGGCTTGCAGGCACATGTAAAAGATAAGGCATTAGCCCAAAAGCTCGTTGAGGCTGCCTCGCTGCATTTGAATTACACGCTCCCGAATATTGCAACGGAGCATTACGAAGGGTCGCACTGGCTGGCATCATTTGCGGTTTTTGCCCTTTCGGTGAATTAACAGGAATGGAGGAAGCACATTTTTGGGAAGAATTAGTTCGATCGGCATTAATCGGTACAGACAGGCACCGAATGGATGCCGGGATTCGCACGCACCTACAAAATAAGTTGCCCGAGCTTCCGGAAGACCCGGCCCATGAATTATTGACTGCTGCAAGTACATACAGTTTGCTTCATCGAGCTACTGTTCGGGCAAAACCTTTTGAAGGCAAATTGGCGGAAGCTATCCCGGAAAGGACAACAGGGAATCCGGCACTTTCCAAATTGGTGCAGCGATTATTACGAGAGCCTTATCGGCTGGCTTTACCGGAATTTGTGCAGGTTTGCCACCGCCGTGGATATGAGTTGCCACCTGAGTCTGTACCGGCTTTGCTGGATCAAGCTTTAAAAGATCCGGTGCTCCAACAGCATTTGCCCGATTTGACGGGTATGCTGGGTATATGGCTGTGTAATCAAAATCCGGATTGGAGCGTGTTGCAATGGGATGCGGATATAAGTGATTGGGCAAGTTTGAGTGTGGAAGTGCGTTATGGTTTGCTGCAACGCATTCGCCGACAGGCACCTGATCAGGCACGCGATTTTCTGGGCCAGGTTTGGTCTGTTTTGTCTCATTTAGAGAAGCAACGACTATTAAGTGTTTTCCAGATCAGTTTAAGCAAGTCAGACGAGGCTTTCCTGGAGCGGGTTTTAGAAGATGGGCGACAGGAAGTACGGAAGGTAGCGGCCGGGCTCTTATTGCAACTGGACGGAAGTAGCCGAATGGAGTTGATCTGGGAAGAGTTACAGGCTCTTTTGCAGGTAAAAGGGAAGGTGTTGCGGTTGAAATTGCCGGAGGAGGCGCATGATTTTTTTCAAACCTACCGACTAATTGATTCGGCGCTTGTAAAGTCACTTTCTCTTCGGGAGAGTTGGTTGTATTTCAGGGTTGCGGCGATGCCGATTTTTCGCTGGAATGTGCTTGGCCGTCCGGCTCGATTAATCGATCTGGCCGACAGGAATCCGGACGGAGAATCACTTCTGCGTGCCTGGTGGAGTGCCAGTTTGCGAGACCAAAATCCAGAATGGGCGGATGCCTGGCTGGAGTGGTTGATCGCCAGAAAAAAGATGCCGGAATGGTTGTATAAAGAGGAATTGCGGCTTTTTGCTGAGCGGCTTTCGCCGAAAAAAATGAACGAAACATTGGCGGGTGTTATCCGGAAGCAGGAAGGACTTATCGCAGATGGAAGTGTTTTGCATCAATTGCTTATAGTCTCTCCGCATATTTGGGGAGAGGAGTTGTCGTGGCTTTTTTTGAGTCGTTTTCAAGAATATGTAGAAGAAGTGGGATCCTTTTTTTGGGATAGCTGGCACTACAGAGATTTGCTCCAACGTGCAGCGTTTCAAATTTGGCCACCCCTTGCTCACGAGCTCACGGCTCAATGGGCTAATGGAGAAGTCAATTGGGGGATGTGGGAAAAGGAAGTGGGCTATTTGTTGGACATATTAGTGTTTCGGCAGGAGTTCTGGCGGGCATTGGAATCCTGAGGTAAATCTGGACCTGTCAGGTCACCGACCTGACAGGTCGGCAACCTGTCGTTGAAAACCACTTTTTTACATTTGATCTTTATTTTGAATTTAAGTTGTTGATAAACAATTGATTATTGGTTAATTGTGTTTACTATTTAATGGACAAACGGGGCTTATTTTGCCTGTTTTTTCAACCTGACAGGTCGGCAACCTGTCAGGTTACCGACCTGTCAGGTCCGTTTTCCACAGTTTAACATCATGGCGAAAAAAAAAGAAATACCACAAACCCTTCGGCCACATGCTGAAGTGCTTTTTAAAACAGAACTCGATGCGCTGGTGCAATCGGATAAAGATCCCCGGCCGGAGAATTGGCTAATGTCTCCCCAATCCGTTGTCACTTATCTGCTCGGCGGAAAAGCAAAGGACGGCACAGTGATCACGCCAAAGTACTTCGGACAAAAACGACTCATGGAAGTCGCCGTGGCGACCCTCGCTACAGATCGGGCCTTACTCCTCGCCGGAGTACCCGGAACCGCAAAAACATGGGTGTCTGAACACCTGGCAGCAGCGATTAGCGGCGACTCTACCTTGTTGGTGCAAGGAACAGCCGGAATTTCGGAAGACGCCCTCCGATATGGATGGAATTACGCCCGGTTATTAGCCGAAGGCCCTTCCGAAAAATCCTTGGTTGCCAGTCCGGTGATGAAAGCGATGCTGTCCGGAAAACTGATCCGTGTGGAAGAACTTACCCGCATGCCCTCAGATGTACAAGACAGCCTGATTACCCTGCTCTCGGAAAAAGTCTTACCCGTACCCGAATTGAATCTTGAAATTGCAGCCATTAAAGGTTTTAACCTGATTGCTACTGCCAATACCCGCGATAAAGGCGTACACGAGTTGTCCGCTGCTCTCCGCCGACGCTTTAATACGGTCATGCTCCCGCTGCCCGCCAGCCTGGAAGAAGAAGTGGAAATCGTTAAAAACCGGGTCGCTGAACTTGGATCAAGTCTCAGCCTGTCGGCGAAAGTCGCTCCACTGGAGGAAATACGCCGATTGGTGCTCATCTTCCGGGAATTGCGGAGCGGCGAAACCTCCGATGGCAGCATGAAACTAAAATCACCGTCCAGTACCCTTTCGGCTGCAGAAGCGATTTCGGTAATCACCAGCGGACAAGCACTCGCTACGTATTTCGGAAACGGAAAGATCAGTGCGGCAGATTTAGCAGCCGGACTAACCGGCGCGATTATTAAAGATCCCAGCCGTGATCTTCAGGTATGGCAGGAATACCTGGAAACCGTAGTACGCAGTCGCAAGGATTGGAAAGATCTCTATAAAGCCTGTAAAGAAGTGCTTTAAGAATGAGGGAGTTAAAAGTATTTGGCATTCGACATCATGGCCCGGGCTCTGCCCGAAGCTTGCGAAAAGCAATCCACGCTTTTGGTCCGGATTGTTTACTGATCGAAGGACCCACAGATGCAGATGCCCTTATTCCTTATGTATCTGATGACGGCCTGGTGCCTCCGGTTGCCATGCTGATTTACGACCCCAAAGATTTTAACTGGGCGGGCTATTTTCCTTTTGCCCGATTCTCGCCAGAATGGCAAGCCCTGAAATATGGATTAAAACAAGGCATCGAAACCCGATTTATCGATTGGCCCATGGGTCTTTCCTGGGAAATGGAATTGGCTGCCAGGCAAGGACGTCTGTTTAATCAGCAACTTCCCAAAAGACAAACCTGGGAACAGGACCCCCTCAAATACATGGCCCAAATTGCCGGCTATGAGGACAGCGAACGTTGGTGGGATATTTATTTTGAACGCGCCTCGAATGAACTCGAAGTATTTGAGGTTATCAACGAAATGATGGGCGCCCTGCGCTCCGAATTGGGTCATGGAGATGATTCTAATCTCTGGCGCGAAGCACACATGCGAAAGGAAATCCGAAGTGCCGTAAAATCCGGTAAAGAACGGATCGCTGTTGTTTGCGGTGCCTGGCATGCCCCAGCCCTGGAAGCCTGGGAAGGGATTCCCGCTTCCGTCGATAATCAGGTCTTTAAAGGCATTCGAAAACGGAACACACAAGCAAGCTGGATACCCTGGACCTACGAACGATTAGCCGTTAGCAGTGGATATGCTGCAGGGGTAGAATCGCCCGCCTGGTACCGAATGCTTTTTGATTCCCGCAAAGAAGTAACCATCCGGTTTTTAACCAAAGCCGCCCGCCTGCTGCGCCAGGAAAAGCTGGATGCCTCCTCTGCACAGGTTATTGATGCCGTCCGACTGGCAGAAGGACTCGCAGCTATGCGCGGACTTGATCTTCCAGGTATCCAGGAACTCCGGGAGTCCGCATTAAGTACATTTTGCGAAGGCGCTACAGCCCGGCTAAAATTGATCGATCATAAACTTGTCGTCGGCGACCGTGTTGGAAAAGTGCCTGGTAATATTCCACAGGTTCCGCTGATGCGGGATTTGGAAAAATCCATTAAATCAGCCCGTTTAGGAAGTGAATACGAAAGCTCGGAGGTCTTGCGAAAACAGCTGGATCTCCGCGTTCCGAGCAATAGGGCTGCCAGTGTTATCCTCCACCGCTTGATTGCACTCGAGATACCCTGGGGGACCCGGCAGAACCAACGAGCAGGTGCCTTGGGAAGTTTTCAGGAAAACTGGAGGCTCAAGTGGCGGGCAACATTCTCTCTGAAAGTGATCGAGGCAAGTGTTTTCGGAAAAACATTGGAAGAAGCGGCGTCTAATTTTTTGCTTCAACAGGCTGCCAAAACATTGAGTCTGGCCAAACTGGGAGAGATTACTGAAATCGCGTTGTTGGGGGAACTGCCCAAGATTCTGCCAGATATTATTCGACACCTTAACCAGTTGGCTGCCAGAGCAGAGGATGTCATTTCTATGATGGAAGCACTGCCAGTGCTTGTACGGGTTTTCCGCTATGGAGATGTTCGGCAAACACCACCAGCAGATGTGGAACTGTTAGTTCGGCAATGGATTCCCAGGATTGCATTGGGTTTACCGGCAAGTTGTACCGCACTGGATATGGACGAAGCACGAGCCCATTTTAAACGAATTCGAGAAGTCGATCAATCTATCCAATTGTTGCAGCATCCAGCGGAGGAAGAAAGCTGGAATCAAGCCTTACAGCGTGTGGCAGGCAGGCAGGCAATATCACCCCTTATTCAGGGAGGTACTACGAGAATCTGTTTGGATCGAGGTATTGAAAGTTTCCAACAAACCGAACTTCGAATGCGGTTTGCCTTATCTGTAACCCAGGAAGCCATGCAGGCATCTCATTGGCTGGAAGGTTTTTTGTTTGGGAGCGGCTTATTAGTGATCCACCAACCAGTCATCTGGAATATTCTGGATTCTTGGGTGCAGGCTCTGAGTGCAGATCGTTTTCAGGAAATTCTACCACTATTGCGAAGGTCTTTTTCCAATTTCCCAAAATCCGAGCGATCGGAAATATGGAAACTGGCAAATGGAAAAAAACCGGAGCTGACTCAATCAGCAGACATAATTAATGAAGAGTTGGAGGAAGTGGTCTGGCCAATGATACAATTGTTGCTGGGAGGGAAAAGCCGGCCTGAATCAGAATCCTGATTCAAATTAATACAAGCATAATTTTGACTTAATCTGGAGTTTACGGTAGCGCATGATCTTTGTAGTGCCCTTAAATGGTTAATCAAGGCCATTTATTTTAACATTCTCACCTACTTTCATTGTCGCTAACAACTGTCAAGCTTTCGCCTCCCAGGCCTAAGCTTGTCTTTTTTTTGAACCTATTCCTCTTCATCCTGCGCGCCACGCAGTTCCAGCCAAAAATTGTTGGCACCGATCCCTTGCACAAGTTTGACGGTGTGCATGTTCAATAATTCCAGTAAAGCAAGGAAGGTAATAATGGCATGAATCCGATTCTCCAGCCCCTCAAAAATTTCCTCAAATTTAGATTGTTTGCCAGGCTCCAGGCAGGAATATATATAAGATTGCTGGCCTGCAATGTCAAAGGGATATTGAAGGATGGTATGGATACGCTTAGGCGAATTAGCATCCTCATAACGAGCCATGACACTCTCAAAGGCCCGCAATAATTTGAAAAGGGTGATTGATTCCAATTCGGCATCAACCAGCGCTTTTTCGGCAATTTCTTTGAGTTCTTTAGTAGCGTTTCCCCGAAGAACCTGCCCGGCCCGCTCTTCTTCCAACTGCCGCATTTCATCCAGAATGCTCTTGTAGCGCTTGTATTCTAATAAGCGTCGTACTAACTCGTCTCGAGGATCAATCTCATTGCCCTCCTCATCTACCGGCTGCCGCGGAATGAGCATTTTGGCTTTGATACGGCATAAGGTGGCTGCAACCAAAATAAATTCACTCGCCAAATCAATGTTCATGGATTCCATGAGCCGGATGTAGGAAAGAAACTCATCCGTGATCTGGTGTACAGGTATATCATGAATATCCAACTCGTCCCGCTCAATAAAAAAGAGCAGAAGATCAAAGGGACCCTCAAACTGAGGAAGTTTTATAGTATATGTACCGTCCATAAATCAGGTCGATTTCAGCGCTGTCAAAGGTAGGTATTTTGAGCCAAGCGGAATGCCTATTTTTGTTCCTGGTATTAAAGTGATAAATCATGGATGAGTTAAATAGTTCATTTTTAGATAAACGAGAAGCTGCTTTTTTTGTGGCTGTCGCCGAATGGCATGGTACGCAAAAGCGAAAATTCACGGGCCTGTCTTATACGACCCACTTGTTGGCTGTAGCCAAAATCGTGAAAACCCAAACACGTAATACCATTTTAGTAGCTGCGGCACTCGGACATGATTTATTTGAAGATACCAATTGTTCTGAAAACGACCTATTAAAGGCGTTAATCGATGCCGGGTATAGTCTGTCGGAAGCAAAGGATATTATCGGATTGGTTCACGAACTCACAGATGTTTTCATTAAAGAAGATTATCCGGACATCAATCGTAAGCTTCGCAAACAAAAGGAAGCTGAAAGACTCGGGAAAAGTAGTCCCGGTGCTCAAACCATTAAGTATGCCGATCTGATTGACAATGCCAGAGACCTGGTCGTAAACGATCCGGGTTTTTGTCGGATTTTTCACCGGGAAATGCAGCGCATCCTGGCACACATGAACAGGGGAGACTTTACGCTTTACGCGAAAGCTATGCAAACCTGGATTAGGGTGCAGGAACAATTAGCCAAAGAGGGACCAAGTGAATTGATCAATGCTTATCTGGAAGCCTTAGGAGCATCCGATTTGGAAGCCTTGCTTAAATTGTTTTCAATGGAAGCGCGGGTATTTTCTCCTCGATATGGCCAGCTGCCTGCGGATGAATTTTTTCAGAAACTTTTTGAGGATACAGAGGCTTCCAACTTACGCTTGATTCAGGTGTTTGAATCAGTGAACAAAGAAATCTGTGCATTTTTTCACTATGATTGGATATTAAAATCCGGTGAATTGATCAGCTTTGATGTTTGTGATATCTTTAAACTTGACGGGGATCGAAAGATTACTGAATTGCGAATTATCTATTCGCTGTAACTATGGCCAAAATCTATTCCAAAGACCTTAAAAATTTCCTCCGCAAACAAACGTCTGCCAGGATTTGGAATGCCGTGAAGGTGGTGCTCTCCTATCATTTTACCAAATGGATGGGGCGGCCATTCGTATGGGGTATGCCGATGACTTTGTCTATCGAACCTACTACAGCCTGTAATTTGCGCTGTCCTGAATGTCCCAGTGGCCTGCGCTCCTTTTCCCGGCCAACGGGTAATTTGAAAAGCGATTTTTTCCGTCAAACAGTAGATGAGGTCGCAAATAAGTTGATGTACCTCATTTTTTATTTTCAGGGAGAACCCTACATCAATCCACAGTTTCTGGATATGGTCAAATACGCCTCTGACAAAGGGATCTATACCATCACCTCCACAAACGGACATTTTCTAAATGCCGAAAATGCTCGTAAAACTATAGAATCCGGATTAGATCGACTTATTATTTCTATTGACGGTACCACCCAGGAAGTTTACGAGCAGTATCGAAAAGAAGGCAAACTCGAAGTCGTGCTGCAAGGCGCTCGCAATGTAGTAGAATGGAAAAGAAAACTCCGGAGCAGCACCCCCCACATCATCTTCCAATACCTGGTCGTACGGCCAAATGAACATCAAATCGAAGAGGCACGGATTCTGGCCGAAGAGATCGGGGTGGATGAACTGAAACTAAAAAGTGCCCAGGTTTACGATTAT
Source organism: Saprospiraceae bacterium (assembly GCA_020437105.1). Taxonomy (GTDB): domain Bacteria; phylum Bacteroidota; class Bacteroidia; order Chitinophagales; family Saprospiraceae; genus JAAEZH01. The sequence continues at coordinate 13,254 of JAGQWR010000122.1, read as the reverse complement.
GAAAATGGGAATCCCCTGATTCCTACGATTGAGGCTTATGCCCGGTATCAGGAAGAACCCAATGGAAGCTGGCGGGTAAAAAATAAATTGCTAAATCATTGTTGGAAATTGTGGCATGCCAGTGTCATAACATGGGACGGCCTGGTGGTGCCCTGTTGTTTTGATAAGGATGCCACGCATCGCCTGGGCGATCTTAAAAAAGGCACTTTTAAAGAGCAATGGTACGGAGCGCCCTACATGGAATTTCGCAAAACTCTGCTCCGCGGAAGGGATCAAATTGATATTTGTACCAACTGTACAGAAGGCTGTGACGTACATTTAAAGGTAAGCGACGTTTAGATTTGAGCTGTTTTTTTGAGAGAATTCGGTCCAGGTCTGAATAATTGTTAAAAATGCCTGCAAAATCACGCTTTAGTGTATGAATTTCTTGTTCATGCCGAATAATCTTTGCATCTTTGTTATCCGCCGGTACTTAATCCCAATATTTTGTTTTCCCTCATTTTATATGTTCGCCTTCTAGGCGTTCCGGCTATTAGCAAGGCATGATGGCAAGTTATTGTTAGTAAAGGAAAAACCAACTAACACAGGTGACTTAGAGGTGAGTCTTACCTGGTTAAAAATTGTCATGGCTGCTTCGATTAGGAAGCAAAAACAGTAGTAGCGAAATGGATACCTTTAAAACAATCTTTTCCGGACAATTGGAGTTTGGAACTGTTCGTAGCTATGAGCAGGTTCAGAAGATGTTCGAACATCGAACAGAGAATTATTATCGGAATGACATCATTCTCACCGCGGAAGAAATTTTTGATCCGGAAACTAGGAGTCTGAATGTGCCGCGCTTTCTTTCAGAAGCTACTGTAAAATCCTGGCGGAATACCATTAATTTATTGGAATACACTTCTGAGTTTGCCATCGCCGGTCAATTCTATGCCTGGCGTACATCTAATGGTAAAATGCTGGAATCCAAACTGGTAGAACCTCGCGGTGATAAAACAGCTATTCAGGCTTACCTGAAAGGCCGGAATCTGGTCGATGAAGCAGGTAAAGAAAACGAAGCAAAAAAAGCACTGAGTCGGGCCATCGAAAAATTTGAACGGCATGCCCTGGCATACGAACGTCGTGGCTACGTGAATTTCCGCTTACAGAATTATAAAGATTCGGCATACGACTTTAGCAAGAGTATCGATATCAACCCCAACAATGCAGACCCGTATTATGGTCGGGCACGTGTTTCCCTCGCGCTGGGGCAAACAGCGGAAGCAGTTCCGGATTTGGCTATGACCATTAAACGATCCATTCCGCACCAGCCATTATTTTGGATCGCCCGTCGCCTTAAAGGTGATTGCCAACTGGAATTGGGCTTGTATGAAGAAGCCTCTAAGGAATACCGCTTCTTTACCGCCCGGAATTTTGAAGAAAATGATCCAAACTACAGCATGCGGGCTTCCACCTGGCATAATTACGGCCGCACACTCCTGGAACTCAAAAAATATCCGGAAGCAGTAGTGGCATTTAACCAATCTGCCGACATAGACGAAAAAGAAGGAAGTAAAATAGCTGCTGATCGACTCCTCTTTCGAGGAATGGCCCGTCAAAAAGCCGGAGAGAAAGGTTTCGAAAAGGATTGGAAAGCAGCAGCCGGAATGGGCTCTGAAAAAGCTGCCGAATTATTGGAAGCTGCCGGAGTATAATTTTTAAATCATACAACCTCAGACCAGTTCTATCCGTTTATTGGATATGAAATTAACCAGCATAGTGGTCATCGGCTTATTTATTAGCCTGATACCCGTTAGCCTGTCTGCTCAATATACCTCCGTTGAAACTGCTTCTGGCAAACAGAAAAAAGCCTACGAAAAGGCATTGGAGTACAGCAAACAACGCGATTACAGTCGAGCCAAACACCAGCTCCTACAGCTACTCCTGGAGGATTCTACCTTTATTGATGCCCATATCCAACTGGCTTACGTTCATTATGACCAGGATCAATTTGCCTTGGCAGAAAGAGGGATGGAACGCGCACTCCAACTGGATCCAAATTATAAACCCATTCTGTATTATCAGATAGGATTGGCAGAATGGAACCAGGAGAAAATGCAAGAGGCTTATGGTCATTTTCAGACCTACCTGGAAACTGGCAAAGGAAGCGATCGCCAACGCGAAAAGGCACAGCAATATGTTGATGATGCCGCCTTTGCAATTGGCGCCATGGCCAATCCGGTACCTTTTAGCCCCCAACCATTACCTCCAACAATAAACACGGATCAGGCAGAGTATCTTCCTTGCCTTACGGCTGATGGCACCCGAATGATTTTTACTCGGGTGGTGGATCGAAATGAAGATTTTTTTGAATCAGTGCTGGAAAATGACCAATGGTCGCAGGCTTATCCTATCTCCGCAATAAACACCCCGGATAATGAAGGGGCGCAATGTATTTCCCCCGATGGTCGATACATGGTTTTTACACGCTGTTTTCCGGAATATACCCATCGATCCTGTGATTTGTTTTATTCCGAAAAGGTGGGTGATCGCTGGACCACCCCGCAGCCTATTGGTCCGCCGATCAATACCTCCAGTTGGGAGTCGCAACCCACGCTTTCCCCAAACGGTAAAGCACTCTATTTTTCGAGCAACCGCCCGGGCGCTATTGGCGGAAAAGACCTTTGGGTAAGCTACAGACAAAGCGATGACTCCTGGGGCGAACCACAAAACCTCGGCCCCAAAATAAATACAACGGCCTCTGAACAGTCTCCATTTATCCACCCCGATAATCAAACCTTATACTTTATGTCAAGCGGGCATCCGGGGCTGGGTGGACATGATTTGTATTATAGTAGAAAAGACAGTACCGGAGCCTGGGGTGAACCACAAAATCTGGGCTATCCCATTAATACCAAAGCCAATGAGGGCGCATTGATTGTCAGTCTGGATGGCCGGACCGCATTTTTTGCCACCGACCAAAAAGATCCGGCCAATCCGGAAACTTCTTCTTTTGAAGGCATCCAAGAGAATCAAACCACCGATATTTTTTATTTCGAATTGTATCAGGATGCTCGTCCGGCTCCTGTTACATATGTGCGAGCCCGCGTGTTTGATGCCGTGACAAAGTTTCCACTGGTAGCTGAAGCGACTTTTATTGATTTGACAAACAACGAAGAATGGGCATCCTCATTTACCGATTTTAACGGGGAGTTTTTGGTAGTGCTGCCTGCTGGGGAAGATTACGCCCTAAATGTATCAAAGGAAGGGTACTTTTTTTCCTCCGAAAATTTCTCCTTTACCGGAGAGTATTCGGTAGAAGAACCTTATACCCTTGATATTTACCTGCAACCGATCCCGGAAGGTCCGGATGGACTGGAAACCGGTACACCCATTGTGTTGCGCAATATCTTTTTTGAATTCGATAAAGATATCCTCAAGCCGGAATCTAAAACAGAGTTGGAGCTCTTACACCAATTGCTACTCGATTACCCGCAGCTGCAAATTCAAATAAACGGGCATACAGATAGTGATGGGAATGATGCCTATAACCAAGATTTATCCCAGCGCAGGGCTGCTGCGGTCAAAGCATATCTTACTGCTGCAGGCATCGCTTCCAGCCGCCTGCGTTCTAAAGGATTCGGCGAAAGCCGTCCAATAGCTCCTAATGATACCCCGGAAGGCCGGCAACTAAATCGGAGGACGGAGTTTGAGATTATCAAGTAATTTAAACAAAAAAAGGACTGCACATTAAGCGCAGTCCTCATGCAAAATTCTGTTCTCAGGTTAATTATCTGGCAAACACTCCAAGAACGACATAAGTAGTTGGATCAGCCGTATTTACGGCTTGAAGCGGATCGTGTACTACAAAGAATCCTTCATAGGTGTTTAAAATATCATCGTATCGCATGGTTGAAATCCGGGCCGCTGCTGCAGTGCCTCCGTTGCCCTCAATCGGCGCTACAAATACATTTGCATTTGGCGTCTCATTATAAGGAGTCCCGTTAGGTGTAGTAGCCGGATCAGCCATGTCGTGTGCATGCGTATGGTAAATTTCACCATTCATGGTGTTCATCAACATCACTGTAACCCGCGATTGATTGTCGGCAAGCTCTTCTACCAGGATATTTGCAGTAAGATCAGTGCTGTGTGTACCAGCATAGGCGTAATCTTCTACCAGTTGTCCGGTATTAAAAGCATAACTGAATACTTCTGATTTGTATGTAGGATTGGTCTGCATGCGAGCAAAAGCTCCAACAACCAGGTATGTGCTAATGTCTGCTGTGTTAATAGGCTGAAGCGGATCATGGATTACAAAAAATCCCTCATACATATTGATCAGTTCATCATAAGACATAGTCGTTTCCTGCGAAATACTCACTGAGCCACCATTGCCTTGTGCAGCCTGTGCAAAAATGGCCGCATTTGGCGTCTCATTATATGGCGTGCCATTTGGGGTGGTAGATGCATCAGCTGCATCATGGGCATGAATGTGGTAGGTCTCCCCGTCCAGGCTATTGTTGATCGTCACAGTGATCTTTGTATTACCGCTTTCCAGTTCTTCCAATGCAAGCGTTGCATTAAAATCAGATGGGTGTGTACCTGCATACGGCGCTGTAGGAACAGTTTGGCCATTGTGAAAGCCATAAGAAAATTCAGTGCTGTCATACACAATCACTGCATCATCTTTTTTACAAGACATGACAGATGTAATGGAAAAAGCAGCAACGAAAATGAATCCCCAGCTTACCGAATTGAAATTTTTGAAAGTCATAATTACTTTATTGTAGTTTTTTGTTTCTACTGCTACTTACGGGGACAAATAGCAATTCGGATTTACTACAATGGTTTTTTGCCTTTCGGCGAAAGGAAAGGGCCCTGGCTTTTGGCCCGGTCTAGGTGTGCGGTCTGCGCCTGGTTGAGGGTCGAAAGTCTAAGCTATTAATTATTAAATCTGTCAACCTTAATCAGGGAAGTACAAACTCTAAACTCTAAACTATCAACTCTAAACTCTAAACCGGCCACAGGCCCCCCCCCCTAAGGTTCCGGATTTGAATTACAAACAAACTGATAAGTCAATCCAATTCGAAAAAATTGCTGGGTCGCATTTTCCCCGTCGGCAGGAGTAACTACGTAATCCTCCAGGCCATAAGAGTAGCTTAAGCGAAGCTGGAGCCGATCAAAGGAATAGCCAAAGCCGGCCGTAGCCCCGTAGTCAAAACGGTTTAATCCAATCTTCGAACTGGATTCTACAAACTCACTGTCAACAGCGGGAGGAATAAGAAAGCTAAAATTGCCGTCCGGATCAATGGTAGAAATGTCAATTGCCTGCAAGAGCGGAATAGTTGTTGTCGTGAGTTCTTTACTGCGTGCACCAACCAGGAAGCTGGCATAAGGCCCCAAAAAAATCTGGAAATTTCCCAGGTTATATTGGGCAAGAAGTGGCATTTGAAGGTAACTCAAATTATACTTTCCCTCTGTATCAATGTAGCTGTCTAAATTGAGGCCGTCAATATTTAAAAGTTCAGCCGGGTCTATACCAAACAAACCTCCCAGGTTATCGAAAATACCCCCAATTTCATGCCGCTCATATTGCTTGCTGGTGAGGGTGTAAAATATGCCTGATGCAATCGAAAAATTTGTGCCAAAAGCATACGAGGCATTCATTCCGGCATGTGTTCCAAGTAAAAATTCTCTGCCAATATCTGTTGGATCAGTAGGCATTATGTTGAGCCCCAATTCCGGACCGAACATAAATTTTTGGGCCTTAAGAGAAAAGCTGAAAACAAGAGACAATAAAAGAACGGTTAATAATCGCATCTGATTAGGTTATTTGGTCGTGTAAAGATATAACGCCAGTCCAATCCATTTGCTTCCTGAACGTTAATGGCCTCTTAAAACTTGTTTTTTCCTGTCAACCTTGTTTATGAGATTACACACTACATATATCCCAAATTCTCAAATCAAGCCCCTGCTCTTCAACTCCAAATACTTATTTACAGTGCTTAGACTTAATTCTTCCGGAGGCGTAAGGATAGATTGAATGCCATATTGTTGTAAGGTATGCACCATCATCTGCTTTTCTGCCAAAGCAGTACGAGCGATAGTTTGGGTATATACTTCTTCCAAATCAGTGGCAGGCTGCTCCGTGAATTTTACAATTTCAGTATTCTCAAAAAAGACCACGACCAGCAAATGGAATCGATTTATGCGCCTCAAATAGGGGAGGGCGCGCTCCAGCGCAAAGCTGCTCTCAAAATTGGTGAATAACAGAATCAGACTCCGACCATTGATTATCTTTCTGGATACCTGGTATAAGAGCTCATAATTTGCTTCCAGTGGCTGTTCTTTCTCCCGATAAAGGGCCTGAAGGATACGCTCCAACTGCCGGGCCTTACGATCTGCTTTTATGGCTGTGCCGAGCTTTTCAGAGAAGGTAATCAGGCCTGCTTTATCATTTTTACGCAATACAATATTTGAAACAACCAGCGTCGTATTGATTGCATGATCCATTAAACTTAATCCCTGAAAAGGCATCCGCATGACCCGGCTCTTGTCAATCAGACAATACACCTGCTGGGCACGCTCGTCTTCGTATTGATTGACCATTAACTGGTTGCGTCTTCCTGTTGCTTTCCAGTTGATGCTCCGATGATCATCTCCCGGAACATAGTTTTTGATCTGCTCAAATTCATAGCTGTGTCCGATCCGGCGGAGGCGTTTTAACCCCTGTTGTTGCAACAATCGATCGGTTGTCAGTAAGGCAAATCGCTTCATCTGAATGATGGATGGATAGACAGGTACCTCCTTTTCCAGGGGATAGGATATTTGCCGTTGCAAAAAACCAATACGACTTTCTACAAAGAGTTGCGCCTTGCCAAAAAGGAAGGCCCCTCGTTCTTCCGGCCGCAGATGATAACTGACTTCCTTTTCCTCATCTGGTTTGAGCACTAAACGCTTAGAAAAATCCCTAATCTGAAATTGAACCGGAAGCTCATCCACTAACGTTATCGAAAAAAGCTGCTGATTGCGATTTCGAATTCTAAAAAATACAGTGGTTTCGTCGCCCAAGGAAAAAACACGAGGCAGGATGCGCCGAAGCTGAAAACGCGGTTTTCGGGCAAACAAAATGCTGTAATCTACCAGGCTTAAAACAAGCATCATGACAAGTGCTGCCTGAGCCACCGGAAACAGGATCGGCGCAGAGAAGCTGCCAATAAAAATAAATACCACGATGCCCCAGGCAATGAAAAATCGATTGCTGAGGTGCGTGTTTCCGATATGTCGTAATATGCGCTTGATCAGGTAAACGTTTATCGGGGTACTTCGATGTTTTGAATAATATTGTTGATCACGTCGCGGGTTTCATAACCTTCCATTTCCCGTTCCGGCGTCAGCATAATCCGATGGTTGAGGACGGGGTAGGCCACGCGCTGAATATCATCCGGGCTAACAAAATCCCGTCCGTTGAGTGCCGCCATTGCTTTCGATGATTTCATGATAGCCAGAGATGCTCTCGGAGATGCTCCCAGGAAAAGATCGCCCTCGTTTCTGGTCCGATGCACAATTTGAGCGATGTAATTCAGCAGGGAATCATCAATATGTACCTTTTCCACGAGTTCCCGGCATTTTAGGATTTGTCCCTGATCAAAAGCCGGTTTTACGTCGGCTAGTACCAATTGCTGGAAATCGCTTTTAAATCGCTGCAAAATAGCCAGCTCTTCCTCCAGGCTCGGGTAGTCGATGTTTATCTTGAAAAGAAAGCGATCCAGCTGAGCTTCCGGAAGTTTGTAGGTGCCTTCCTGTTCGATCGGATTCTGTGTCGCGATAACAAAAAAAGGCTGTGTTAATTGATAGGTGTGTCCGTCAACCGTAATCTGGTACTCCTCCATAACTTCAAAAAGTGCCGATTGGGTTTTAGCCGGTGCGCGGTTAATTTCATCGATCAGCACTACATTGGAAAAAATCGGCCCCTTATTAAAACTGAATTCAGAGGTTTTTACATTGAAAACCGTGGTACCCAGCACATCAGAAGGCATCAGGTCGGGGGTAAACTGAATCCGGGAAAAGTCCACAGCAAGGGTTTGCGCAAGCATTTTGGCTGTCAGCGTTTTGGCAATACCGGGTACACCCTCAATGAGAATATGCCCATTCGTAAACAAGGCAACCAACAGAAAGTCAAAAAGATCTTCCTGTCCGATTATCACTTTTCGAAGTTCGTCGCGTACGCGTTGGGCACCTAACTGCACCGGACTGAGATCCATCTTTGGTACCACAATTTCCGGTACTATCTCATTTGGCTCCGGTACAACAGGTGTTACTTCTTCACCTACAGGGGGAATCTGCTCTGGCGTTTCTTCCGCTTTGGGGGCTAGATTATCATGCGTTTCTTCCATGCTCATTTACAGTTTTGGTAGAAATATTCCAGCTTATTATGAAAGTTTATTAAGGTGACCTCCGAAATAGAGGGCGAGCCTTTTATGTTTTGATGTATCTGGATTATACTTTTCAGGACTTCCCGGTCTATGCCGGATCGTGTACTTAATTGATCAATGAAGGTATCGTCTGCATCCCGGCCATACAAGTGGTAGCGACTGCGCACGTGCAACAAAAATAAACGCATTTGCTCCAAGGCCAGTTTTCGATGATTTGGTCTTACGAAATAAAGCCTTCCGATGCTGGTAATAAATTCCAGCGAGGTATTGCGATTTGGTTCCAGTACAGGTATGACACGTTGTTTTCGCTTGGCGCGAAAGATCAGAAATAACAACATTCCACCCAGTGTTAAATACCAGGCCCAGGCAAGCGATTTCTCAGAAAGGATATAAGATAAGGGGCCTTCTCCATCAAAGCTTCGGGAGTCTTCCGCCGCATTCGGATTCCGCCGACTTGAATTAATAATCGAATAATTATCCCAAAATACAGGCCCTTCTTCCAACCAGGAAAAAACCTGTTGTGCATATAAAAAGCCGCTTGTATCCTTTAGGAAATAATTGGTAAACAGGATGGGATTAGAATGAAACAGGAACTGTCCTGTCTCGTACTCTATAAGCACAAAATTATCCTGATATTCCCAAATCTGGCCAAGCGTCTTCTCCTGATTATCCGTTTCGCAAAAAACGGATTCGGGTATAAAAGACCAGGCATATTCCACGATGTTATTGTGATAGCGAACCTGTACCTCCCAGTCACCGGCACCTTCCGGTTGCCAGACTCTGACGGAGGCGGAGCTGTCTTTTTCCCATTCATAACCCAGCCAGTCATAAACATCACATTGGTAAGGAAATAATTGATCAATTAATTTAAAAGGCAATTCATTCGTGGCAAGTAAAGCAGTGTTCCCTGCTTCCACAAATCGTATCACTGCCTGGAAGCTGATAGAATCCAGCGAAAGCTGATTGCCTATATAAACATAATTGGACGAGCCATTGCCAAAGTCTATGCTGTCAAAACGCGTTTCAATATTTTCAAAAGGCTCATTAGAAAAGTAGTTGGAGAGTAATTCGTGAATGACAAAAGTGCCATAAGGCGATTTACTGTTGCTTCGATAGTGCTCCTGCCAATCTTGCCGGGGCGTGTTCCCGCCAAAGATGTAAAACACCAGCGTGAGCAGGAGCCCGAGCACTCCCAGAACGATTATGGTCCGCTGGTTATAACTCATGCCGGCATCGGTTCTGATTGTTGCAGGACGGCTTCCAAATCCTCAAACTCCCGGCTCAGTAATTGATAGGCACTTTTGTCCAGTACTTCCTGGCCGTACCAGAGGGGCTCGAAAATTTGGGTGACTTGCCGGAATGGTTTTTCTAATTGGGTACCGGATAATTCCCGACTGTATTGCCCGTTGGTTTTATCCTTTTTCCACTCAATAAATTCCTTTTCATTTAATTCCTGAATGATCATCAGGTACCGAAGTCGGATAGCCAACCGATAATTGGCACTATTTTCAGCACGTACTAACACCGGGTCCAGCGTTGATCCGGGCAATTCTTTTTTGAGTTCGTCAATTTCTATCTGGAGTTGAAGGGCCTCTTTTTTGCTCGCTCCGGATCCTAACTCCTTACCACTAAAGTATTTGGATAGTAAGAAAACCAGCATTCCGATGCCGCCGCCGATCAATAGAATTTTTAATAAAGTTGCCAGGCCTTCGCTACTCTCTTTGGGCGTTTTCGAATTTGTGGTTTCGGGTTCCTTTTCCGATTCTATGGTGCCATAATCCAGGTCTTTGGTTAAGCGGGTCCATTCGAGAGAGTCAAATTTTTGAAGAGCCGTTGGTTCTGTTTCTATATCTGAAAAGTAGTCCGGCTCGGGTTTTTCGATTTGCGATGTTCCCGAAAGGGGGAAGCAAACCAACATCCACAATAAGAATGAGGTCAGTAAATGGAACAAATGATATGACTGTATTTCTTTAATCGTTAATTCGTTATGTAGCAGGTTCTGCTTAAATGGCTAATGGATAAAGGCATCACTCCCGCTTCATGCCCCTGATTTCCCGGTGCTGGCCAATGCCAGCCATCTCTTCCCGAAGGTTTCCGGCTTCTTTGATTTCCCGAAGGCTGTAATAAGAAAGCCAGGAAGCTATAAAATAAACGGAAACTGCGAGGTATAATATGAATACGGCCGCGGCTGCCAACAGGATAGTCGCCAGATCGGTCATGCCGTTTTGCTCAAACTGAAAATTCATGCCGATAAACTGAAGAATAAACCAAACCAGGGCAGTATCCAGTAAAACAAACAGGAAAAAGACAATGAAAAATAAAATCAGCGAAAGATTTAGTATGCGTCCCAGACGCCCGGGGACTAAATAAGCGATCCTGCTAATACTTGGTAATGCCCAACTATTTTCGCGCATCATTAAATAGGTCCAGAGAAACAGGATCGGTGCGATCGTTACTGCCAGTAAAATAGTAGTCCAGTTATTTGGAAGCAACATCAATACCAGGGCCGCCGAACCGGTAATAGCCCCCAGCCATTGTTTCCATCCGATTGCTTGTCCGGATGTTTCGCTTTTTGCAATTGGTAGGATTCGATAAGTACGGATCATCACCCATGCCATCAATAAAATTTGCAAAAAGGAAAACCATAATTGCCCTTCCTGGATGAAAAAGTGCGGCATCTCGCCTATTACACCACCGAGTTCCCAGGGGAATATAAACATATCAGAGGCCCGGCTACCGGATATCCCAAAGGAAATAACACAAAAAACGATGCTCGCTAATAAGGCATTTTTCATCAGGGAGCCGAGCTGCGTTCGCGCAAAGCGAAAAACATCTGAAAACAATTCTCCGCCGGATTTTATCAGTTCCGGAATAATTGGCTGAAGCTGGTCTGGGGGAATCTCCCCGTCAATCCCGTCCACCTCAAAGCCTTTCTTTGATTTGTATTGCGGATACCAGAAGTAGTAAAAAATGACAAAGGCAAAACATCCGAAAATAAACAAGGCACGGATTAAATCCGGAATATCGGTAAGTCGGGTTACAAAGGCTTCAATGAATCCGGCAATAACAAAAAGCGGCGCAATACCCAACATGATTTTTATGCCTCTGCGGGAAGCTATCTGAAAGGATTTGGTCCTCGAATAGGTGCCCGGAAAAACCAATCCCTGCCCCATAACCAATCCGGCAGCACCAGCCAGAACCAAGGCAGAAATCTCCAAGGCACCGTGCATCCAGATAGTCAGGAAGGATTCCTGGAATAGTCCGCGCTCAATAAAAAAGAATTGAAACACGCCCACCATGACACCATTAGATATCAACATCCCAATGGTGCCGATGCTAAAGAAAACACCGAGCACAAATGTCAAAAATGCCAGCAGCATGTTGTGAGCCGTAATTCCTAATGCCGAGCCAAAAGCATCGCCTGATTTATAGACCTTCATAGGGTCGCCGGAGTCGATGTTTTCCTGTGTCATCGATACATAATCAGCGCCCAAAATAGCTTGTGCAAAATCCGGATTGTAAATACTGGAAACGACACCAATCGCCAGTGAAATAAAAAAGATAATGACCGAAAGCCTGAATTGCGCCCGTGATTCATAAACTATTTTTGGAAGCTCATCGGTCCAAAAAAGCACAAAGCGGTTTTTTTTTGATTTTCGGCTTTTATAAACACCAAAAAATACCCGCTGGGCTAATCCATTAAGGTAAACCCGTACCGATCGATTCGGGTAAAAGGTCCGGGCGTAGGAGAGATCATCTGTTACCTGAATAAATAAATCACGTAGCTTATCCGGATCTTCGGTATTGCCGTCGAGCAATTTCTCGAATTCCTCCCACTTTTCTTTATTTTGCCGAATAAACTTGGATTCCCGCATAGGGTTGCTTCCTGTTTTTTGATCTTTAAGGACAAGTTCTAAATATAGCTTTTCTTTCCAATTTGCTAAACCTGTATGTTAAGTATTGATATCCGAACATCGCAGAATGTAACGATCGAATACGAGCTGGCGCCACTTCGTGATCGGGTTCTGGCATTTGTCATGGATCTGGTGCTCTTTTTCGTATTGTATATGATCATTCGATTCATCGCTGTTTCGCTTGTCGGTGATCGTATTTATGAGTCCTATTTTAGCAGCTATTTTATAGATGGACTCCTACCTGTCGGTTTGTTGATCCTTTATCACCTGCTCTGGGAAATTTTCGGAAATGGGCAATCACTCGGTAAACGCATCCTGGGTATTCGGGTGGTGCGCCTGGATGGCAAAGAACCGGGTTTGAGTGATTACCTCTTGCGTGCTATTCTCCTTCTGGTCGATTTTATTTTTAGTGCTGGCATGATCGGAATGTTGTTAATTGGGTCCTCCGAAAAACGACAACGCCTGGGCGATCTCGCTTCTAATACAACAGTGGTAAGGCTCCGCTCCGGCCTCCAGTTTGGTCTGGCCGAGATCCTCAAAATTGGGGAACCAGATACGTATGTAGCTACCTATCCGGAGGTAAAGCAGCTCGAAGAGAGCGATATGCTCTTCGTGAAGAACACTTTAGCTCGCTGGCAGAAATACCGCAACCCAGCCCATGAGCTTGCGATCCGGGAATTGATCAAAAACCTGGAGCACATTTTAGAGATCAAGGCTCCTGCTGGTCCGCCAGATCGTTTCTTAAAACAATTGATTCGGGATTATATCATGCTGACGAGGTAGAGGTGGTTTGAGTTTGCCTCGATAGCTATCGGGGGAGTTTGGGTGTGAAATCAGGGTCTATGCCTTTGGCTTGGTCTAGCTTGCCTGTCGGCTTTGCGGTCTAGGGGCTGCGCCCGGTCTAGGGTCTATTCGGCTTCGCCGGTTTG
>JAGQWR010000121.1 GCA_020437105.1 Saprospiraceae bacterium | reverse complement strand
GAGTGCGCGCCTCCGGCTTGCGGGGAGAATCAGCTGCGCTGATTGGGGAGAACACTCTGCTTCTCTGCGTGATTCAAACTCATAATTCTTCCTCTCTCACCACCGGCGCTTTCCATTTCACATAAGCAATTGGATTCTCCTCTGCTTTTCGCAAAGCTTTACCCGTGCGTCGCTTATCAAATATCAGGGCGAGGGTCATGATGATGCTTGTACAAATGATGATGAAAAATAAGATTCCAGGGTCAAAATTTGGTACGTTGGCTTCTATCGGAATAGCATAAAAAAGCAATACGGTAATGAGGCCACGGGGAGCAATAAAAAGTTGGGGTAATATGTCTTTTCCCATAAAAATGCGCAGCAATATAAATCGGATTGCATAAATGGAAATAAGAATCAATCCGCTGACAAGCGCTACGGTTACGTTAGCCAGAGAAGCTAAGGTGATGGTAATGCCAAATACCACAAAAAAGAAGGTGCGGACCACAAAAGCAGATTCCATGGTAATGGTATGCAGCCCTTCATATATCTCCTCAGCTTTCTCCAAATGAAGCCATTTGCCAAGTCTTCCCTGAAAAAATAATTTCATATTGGCAATCACCAAACCGAAAATCAAAATGATAATCAGGGAGGACAGGTGCATTTTTTTACCGACAGCGTACAACAGTAATAAGACAGCAATTAGCAAAAAAAGCTTGGTATGGCTTTTAATATTCTGGAAAATCAGGATAATCAAATAGCTGGCAACTAAGGAAATTCCGATGGTCAGTAAAAGCGTGCCGCCAAACTCCATAAGCCCCCCTGAGTGCCCCCCGTCATGGCTTAAAGATGCCAGGAACTGTGCTTCCAGAAAATAAAACATCATGATACCTATGATGTCAGAAAAGGTGCTCTCATAAATATGGAATTCCCGTTTTTTGTCGCTTAATGTTCGAACGCTTGGAATAATAATTGCACTGGACAGGATGCTCAGAGGCGTAGCATATATCCAGGCCTTCTGAACAGTCATTTCCGGAATAAACTGAAAAAGAATAACAGCCGCTACATATGCAGAACCAATCAATCCGATTAATGCAATGGCCATGGCTTTTCCTATGGGGAGGAGTTTTTCCTTTTTCAACTCCAATTCCAACGCCGCTTCCAACACGATCATGATTAATCCGACAATACCAAGTACTTCCAAAATGGGCAGAAAATCAAATCCGCCACCACCAACAGCATCTAAAGCAAATTTGAGCATAATACCCAACACAATGAGCATTAGCACCGATGGTATGTTGGTGCGTTTAGAGATTTCTCCAAAGAAAAAACTCAAAATGAGGATGGTTGAAGAAGCAATAATCAGGTTATAGGAATTTAGTATTTCCATTTTTTCGTTTTGATGTCTGTTTTAAAGAGAACCTCTTTCAAATGCAGAAGTATCCCGCTTACTTACACGCGCGGCCCATCCGCGTTCATCTAAAAGTGCCAGTAATTCCTGCAAATGAAACTCCTCTTCCACTAGCACTTTGGCAGAAAACAATCCGACTGCATTCAAATCCTGTGCCAGATCCGGTCGATGTTTCGGACTGATAAAAGGTGCGTGTGCTAATAAATCCTCCAGTCTGTTATAAGAGTTATTTTTTGAGCCGGACGGTTGTTCCTTTTCGGAAATATTAAGTTGGTAAAAGCCGCCTGCTTCTTTTCCGGTGATCCGGGTAAATCCATCAGCCAGCAGGCTGGAATAATTGGTAAAATGCACGCCTTCATGTGTATGCAATTGCAGTCCGAGTCGCCCTAAACTTACTACAACCCCTCTGATATTGGTGAGTTGAAGTCGATTGCCGATCGCAATATTTTCATATAGCTGCAGCATAAATCCACTGAGGTAATTCCGCAGGTGACTATACGCCCCCAGCAAAAGTATCACCACGATAGGAGCATGGATAACCGGACGTATAAACACATAAATTACGGTAAGTAAAAGTGCGGCGATCGGTTCAAAAAACAACAGCGCCCAATGGACACCTTTTCGGAGGGGCTCCATTATATACTTTGGGAGAACAATACGACGCAACAAGCGCTTTAGCATTTTTAGTAAAAGGTAAGAGAGCCCTAATACTGCCGCTGTAGCGAATAGGTCAAACCAGGAATATTTTATCGTCAAAAAGTCTTCCATTCAAATTAAAGTTTCATTTCTGCTAAACATCAAATGCACTTTCCACAATACCAATTTTTAACGGCCAGTCAATTTTCGGCCTACTTCATTTGCTATGATTTCATTTATTTCCAGCCATTCATCCAATTGCCGGGTAATTAATCCGGTTCGGAGCAGTCGATGCAGAATACCGCTGTATTTGTCTTTGAAAGCAGGACCAAACGTTTTTCGTAGTCGGTACTCTTTGCTTCTTTTCTCCATCAGCAGCGTCCGAAGGAGTATAATATTATCGGGTGTCAAAAAATCGGGCAAGGGACTGCCGGGCATATCGGCATTAAAGACTCGCTCTTCATCCAAACGGCGGGTAGAGGCAGTCCACCTGTTAAGTGCATCTCCAACATTTCCGTGGGTCGCTCTAAAAATTCGGTTTGTTATGCGTTCAAACTCCTTTGGAGACAGCTCTTTACCGGCTGCATCAACAAGAGACCGGTGTGTAGCACCGTGGCGGATCAGAATAGCCTCCCTGATTTCCTTGGCACTCATCCGATCGAGGTTTACCTCTGCCTGAAAGACCCGACTTATATCGTGAAAGTGATCCAAATGCGCACTTTGCCAGGAGCTCATCGAGACCATAAAAAATAATCGATCACTGAGATTATCGATACTTCGACAAAGCGCACGCACATTTTGGCTAAGCGGAATATTTTGATCTGTCCAGAGTTCTAAATCATCCAGCCAGATAAGTTGTCGGACACCCAGTGTATTTTTTTCAATAAAATTTAAAGCTTCCCCAAGATCATAGCTGGTTGTCATTCGACGGCTACCTACTTCCAGCACTGCATTCGGCGCAAGCCGGATCGTATGACCAATAAAGTGGCGACTCACTACTATCTCTCCAAAAAGGGTTTTACCGGAAAATCGCTTTCCGGTTAATATGACAGAACCCCGGAAGCCCAGGTGCCAGTTATCTACGATTTTCCGCATGTGTGCCAGCTCGTCTTCCCGACCAACTACAAAGCTCTCGCCAATGTATCCCTTTGTCAGAAAAATACTGGTATATTGATTGTTATCAGCACTGGGAGTACCTTCCTGTATGCAACGCACTATTTTTTCTGAAACACTGAGTACCCCTTCTTGCACCACATCTGACTGCACCTGTCGCAAGCGGTCATAAATTCGCTGCAATAGTAATCTTCCTCTTACCAATAGCGGACTTTTATCGAGTCGCATTTTATCGATGGAGGATTGGAGTGGGACCAGCAGAAATTCGTCGTTATCATAAACAGCAGAGAACTCAAACTTGCCTGACAAACGACTGGATATCAACTCCTTGAGCTGTACACTTTCGGTTTCAACAGCAACCGTGCTCTTTAAAAAAGTCTCTAAAGGCTGGTGCAAAGCCAATGCTGTAGCGGGAACTTCACCTTCACTTTTTGACAGTAAAAGCACTCTGTTTCGGATATTTAAAAGGGTCACCTTCAGGCTATTTCCGATTTGTTCGGAAATTTCCCAGGTTTCAGAAAGCAAACTAAAAATTTCGGCTTCCAACCACTGCCGTGTACGGCGGCGGAAAGCAATTTCCCGTTGCATTAATAGTCCACCGTTTGTGCCAAGCGGCACCTGAATTTTCTCGACAAGTGTACCCACTTTTGTCTCCACCGTGGACGTAAAAGCACTTGAAAAGTTGGTAAACTTTAAGGTAGATTCCAATTCTTCAAGTTGCTTGGCTAATTTGGGAAAATCCGGATGTTCAGCCTGCAACAATCCAATCGCCTTTTCGGCTATATCTTTAAATCCTACTATTTCCTGTTGGCAAAAAATCTGTGCATCTGTGATGAGATTTCGGATATCGCGCAAATTCGCAGAGACTTGACTTAGAGCCTGGTAACTAAGCTCCAAATCGGTACAATGCTGAATCAGTTTCTTCAGTTGCTCCAGGTACTTTGGCCAAGGGTCGGCCTGAAGACTGTAAGTTTCCAGTTGTTTTATTGATCCATTTTTTCGAGTACGAATATCTGTTAAAATCGTTTCCGGATACGCTTTTAGTTCTGTTGCCGCTGCGCGGAGCACTTCCAGCGATTCAGTTTTCAGGTCTTCGAGTGCCTGAATTTCTATTGTTTTATCTCGTAATAATAGCTGCGCCTTTTGCCACTGAAATACCACATCCCGCCAGAGAATCAGAAAATTTTTCACTTCTTCTGCCCAATCGAAATGCAAAACATAGGCAGTCAGATCAGGGCCGGCATTCAATTTTTCAGTAGCTGCCTCTCCAACAAGCACCAGGTTATCGTAGATTTTAGCCCCTCCTTTAACAAGTCCTTCCAACAGGTCTTCGCTCGCCCATGCACCTTGAATGGCAGCATCCAGCGCATCCGAAAAGGCGGCTAATTCTACTTTCAGGTCTGCTGTAAATAAATTGGGTTCAGAATTCAATGGCTATGATTTAAATACTAAGAGTGTGTTAAATTATAAAAACATTGGGGTTCATTAAAAGAAATGAACGCGATCGATACCCAACAGGTTCGAAGAGCGTATAATTACCAGGGAACCTTTATCTTGCTTCCTTGCAAATAAGCAGGCATATTATGCAAAAACATCCAGATCGGACCTTCGTTCACCAACAACATTTAGAAAAAGGCATTGAAAAGTATAAAGGAGCAATAGATGCCCCCTTGTTAGAACTACTTACCCGAAGCGACTGGAAATATACACCCTATCGTTTTGCAGACCAGCGCATCCTGCTCGTTTATGAGGACAGACTGTTTGGAATTCTGTATAAAAATGAGACTGCGCTTCATGCACACCTGGAGGAAACTTCGGAATAGCAATTAAAGTTTATCAATCCGACCCATCCGGGTGACAGGCATAACAAGCGTTACTTTCATAAATATATCCTGAAACCCCATCATGATCATCATCTACCTGGTTTTGATTATCATGCTCATGGCAATCAATACAGCTAAAGGATGTAAAATCACCAGGAATCAGGTGACATTCAATACATTGGTCCCACTCATCTTTATGCTTACCACTATAGATTGGGAAGTACATATCATCATGATCAAAGGTGGCTGGCACCCAGGCAACTTCTGAATGACAGGCTTCACATGATGTAGGGAATTGTGCGGACTGGTGATTCGGGTTGGTCGTCATATTATAATCCGAAGCATGGCAGCCGAAACAAGTGTTCGGTGTCGTATTGTAATTTCCATTATGGCATAAGACACATTGATCAGCGATCTGCGCATGCGCCCCGTTTAAGACATAATAATTATCATGGATTGGGAAGTCGGCCGGCATCCAGTCCGGATCGGTTGTGTGGCACATAGCGCAATCAACAGGAATACCAATAGACTGGTGATCCGGATTGGTTGTCTGATTATAATCTGAACTATGACATCCCACACAGGTGTTTGGTGTATTGTTGTAATCGCCATTATGGCAGGCGAAACAATCGTCTGCTATAACCTGGTGTTCGCCGGTAAGTGGATAATACCAGTCGTGATCAAAGGTGGCCGGGACCCAGGTAACTTCCGTATGACAACTCTCGCAGTTTATTGGGAACTGATTTGCCTGGTGATTTGGGTTAATAGTCTGGTTGTAATCTTGGATATGACAGCCAACACAGGTATTTGGTGTATTGTTGTAATCGCCGTTATGGCAGGCAAAACAATCATCCGCGATAAGCGCATGAGCTCCAACTAATGAATAATAAACATCATGATCGAAGGTCGATGGCACCCAGGCATCTTCCGAATGGCAACTTTCGCAATTTATCGGAAATTGATTGACCTGGTGATCCGGATTCATTGTTTGATTGTAATCTGCCAAGTGACAACCAAAACAGGTGTTTGGCGTATTGTTATAATCGCCGTTATGACAGGACACACATTCATCTGCAATAAGTACATGCGCTCCGTTTAATTCATAATAATCATCATGAATCGGAAAATCGGCTGGAATCCAACCCGGTTCTGTCGTGTGGCACATATCACATTCCATCGGAATTCCGATCGCTGTATGCGAAGGATTAACCGTCTGGCTGTAATCTGGCGTATGACATCCGGCACAAGTATTCGGTGTATTATTATAATCGCCATTATGACAAGTCGCACAATCATCCGCGATAAGCGCATGCGCACCTGTCAGCGGATAAACGGTACTGTGATCGAAGGTCGATGGTACCCAGGCATCTTCTGAGTGACAGCTTTCACAGTCTATCGGGAATTGTCCTGCCTGGTGATCCGGATTTGTGGTTTGGCTGTAATCCGGCAAGTGGCAGCCGTAACAGGTGTTTGGTGTATTGTTATAATCACCGTTATGACAGGATACACAATCATCTGCGATTAGAGCGTGTGCTCCATTCAAAACATAATAATCATCGTGGATTGGGAAATCAGCCGGAATCCAGCCCGGATCTGTCGTATGACACATATCGCAAGCCATTGGAATGCTCAGCGTCTGGTGGTTCGGATTAACGGTCTGGCTGTAATCCGGCGTATGACATCCGGCACAGGTATTCGGGGTATTGTTATAACCTCCGATATGGCAGGCTGCACAATCATCCGCGATAAGCGCATGGGCACCGGTTAACGGATAAAAAATATCATGATCGAATGTAGCAGGAATCCAGGCATCCTGGCTATGGCAACTCGTACATTCCAGGGGAAACTGGGCGAGCTGGTGGTCCGGATTCGTGGTTTGATTATAGTCTGTCAGGTGGCAACCATCACAGGTGTTTGGCGTATTACTATAATTGCCATCGTGGCAGGCCACGCAGTCATCCGCGATAAGCGTATGGGCACCGACTATTGGGTAATAGGCATCGTGGTCAAAAGTGGACGGAATCCAGGCATCTTCTGTATGGCAGGTTTCACAACTTACCGGGAATTGCGCCAGCGTATGATCCGGATTGGTCGTTTGATCGTAATCTGTTTGGTGGCAACCAGTACAAGTATTGGGTGTGTTGTTGTAATCACCGTTGTGGCACAACACACATTCACCGGCCACCATGACATGCGCCCCATTCAGCACATAATAATCATCGTGAATCGGGAAGTCGGCAGGCATCCAACCGGCCTCTGTCGTATGGCACATATCGCAGGCCATCGGTAATCCAATCGCCCCGTGATCCGGGTTCGTGGTCTGGTTATAGTCTGGTGTATGACAGCCGTCGCAGGTATTTGGCGTGTTGCTGTAATCGCCGTTATGGCAAGCCACACAATCATCGGCAATGACTAAGTGTTCGCCTGTGAGCGGATAATAGACATCGTGATCAAATGTGGCAGGAATCCAGGCATCTTCTGTATGACAGGTTTCACAACTTACCGGGAATT
>JAGQWR010000120.1 GCA_020437105.1 Saprospiraceae bacterium | reverse complement strand
TTTGTGCCAGCCCGTCTTTTCCGTATAGTCTGATTTGTACGCCGTACCAACCATTTGGCAAATCACCGGTATCAAGTGTGTCAGACCAGTTGCCAGCCTGTAAGTCGGTGCGGATCAATTCTTTGATAACCCTTCCCTGTAGGTCGAGCAATCGTACCTGCAATTCGACAGGGTACAGCAGCTCCAACTGGATATTTAGTTGGCCCTGCGAGGGATTAGGGAAAAGGTCTATCCGTCCGCTTAATTCCTGCAGGCTCGTTTCTTCTGCGCTCAGATTGGTGCCACATTCCACCTCCAAGCCGGGGCAGTACATCCGTGCGGCCAGGGTGCAATCGAGGATAAATGGATTTGGTTTATCGTCCTGATACGCAGCAATCAGGTAGGTGCGTTCCCATTCATCCGGATCTACCGGATCGAGTGCATGCCACTCGCAGAGGTCTGCCCGTTGGGATTCGAAGAAATCCGGATTAGCAGCGTTTGCTTCGTTGCGGTAGATGGTATAAAAATAGAAGACAGCCCGGGCAACATTGCCCTTGTGATCTTCCCGGGGTTCAAAGTATTGATTGATCAACCGCTCGCTGTACAAGTCGATGTTGTTGGCCGGCGGACTAAACGCTTCCTGGTCCATAAAGTACCAGTTATCTGCTTGTGCATCCGGCACTTCGCCGAAAGGCAAACTCGCCCGATCGGCATTGACATCTTCGCGACTGGGATGCAAATGATGGAGATCACTTTCAGCTAAACCGCCCTCTGCTCCCATGGATTTGGGGTAAGTGTGCTCGGTGTTTAATCCTTCGGCGAAAGCCGCCTGAGAAGGATCAAGACTGGGATCAACATACACGGTATAACCCGTATAAATACAACGGACACTATCGCCCGGCAGGTGATAAATTTCTCCAAAAAGCACATCTCTCGATACGCTGTTGCCCAAGGTCGTAGTCGTTTTGAAAGCTCCTACCACGGCATTAAATAACTCCGTTCCCTCCAGAGACGGGAATACGGGATTTTGGCCAAACATGGATGAAGTACCGAAACAAAAAAAGGAAAGAATAAGCAGTAAACGCATCACACAATTTTTTGCAAAGGTAAGCGGTATTTTCTGTTTGAACCCGCTTCAGATCAATAACTCGTTTCATCAAGTTCTACCTTTCCGGCGAAAGTTTTATATACGAAGATGGTATAGGCTGCCACAAGTGGCGCACCAATTGCCGCGATCAAAAGCATGATCCCCATCGATTTTTCAGAAGAGGCCGAATTATAGATGGTGAGATCATAAGCCGGATCTGTGCTCGACCGCAACAAGACCGGAAAGACCTCAATCGCCACCAGCGACAACAAGCAGGCAATGGTGAGCGACGAAAAAATAAAGGCCCACCTAAACCGACGCTTGAGCGCCAGCCTCGGAATATTTGCGATACTCAGGAAGGCAATCAGCGGGAAAATGAACAGCGTCGGCTGCGATTTAAAGTCGTTGGAAAGGTGCGGAATGTAGAGCATAGTATAGAGCGTCATCAAACCAAAGGAGATCACAAAAAAGAGGATGCCCCGCTTGACCAGGATGGTTAATTTGGCGAATAACCGGCCCTGGGTTTTCAGCAAGAGGTATATCGCTCCGTGCATCATAAACAGAGCCACAGTAGTCACTCCAACCAGGATGGCATAGGGGTTGATAAACTCCAGCCAGTCGCCCTGAAACTCGTGGTCTGCGCCGATGGGCATGCCTTGTAACACATTCCCCAGTACCACGCCAAGCATCAGCGAGATCATAATACTCGAAACAGAATAGCTGATATCCCACATCTTGCGCCACCACTTCATGGGTTCCTTGCTCCGAAATTCAATGGAAATTGCCCGAAAGATCAAGAAGGCTAAAAAGAGCATAAAAGGGATGTACATTGCCGAGAAAAGGGTCGCATAAACCACCGGAAAGCCGGCAAATAAAGCACCGCCACCGATGACCAGCCAGACCTCGTTGCCATCCCAAACGGGACCGACTGCGTTGAGGGCAATCCTTCTGCTTTGCTCTTTTTTGAAAAACAAATGCCAGGCACCTGCACCCAGGTCAAACCCGTCGAGTATAGCGTATCCGGAGAACACCCCGCCCACCAATAAAAACCACCAAGTTGGATAATCCAGTCCTAAAAAAGTTGCCATGTTGCCGATGTTTATTGGATGAAGTTATCTGCGATTTCTTGTTGTTTATGGCGCTGATCAATGAGCGGGTCTTCACTCGGACCGTGCTTGATCTTTTTATTGAGCAGGTAAATAAACAGCGCAAAAAGCACCACATAAATAAAGGTGAACATGATCAGGGAAAATAAAACCTGATTGGCCGTAACCGCTTTCGACAGCGCATTTTCGGTTCTTAGCAGTCCGTAAACCACCCAGGGCTGTCGGCCCATCTCGGCGGCATACCAGCCAAACTGATTGGCAAGTTGAGGTAGCAAAACCACTAAAACAAAGAGCTTCAACACCCATTTCTTATCGAATAACCTCCCCCTCCACCACAAGTAGGAAGCATACATTGTCAGCGCAATCAGAAACATGCCGATAGCGACCATCAAATGGTAAAATTGAAAGATGGCATTGAGGGCTGTCGGACGTTCGTTTTCCGGGAAGGACTTTAGTCCAGGGATCGGCGTTTCAAAATCCTGATGTAGCAAAAAGGTCAGTCCGCCCGGGACTTTTAATCCGACAGTTTGCTGAGCTTCCTTATTTACCCAGCCCAGGATGTACAAATGTGCCACCGATAAACTATCAAAATGCCCTTCAAAAGCAGCCAGTTTTGCCGGTTGATTATGTGCTACCCCGTCTGCTGAGCGGTGTCCCAGGAATAACTGTGTCAAAGAAAATATGGTTGCTACGAGTAAGGCAATTTTAAACGCTTTCCGCGAAAGCTCAACATGGCGATTTTTCAATAAATAATAAGCATGTACACTCAAAATGAGAAAGGCACCAGCCAAAAAAGCACCCACCCAAACGTGCAATAAACGATCCATACTGGAAGGATTAAAAACCATGGCCCAAAAATCGGTGATCTCTGCCCGGGCCTCCAGCCCTTCGCCCACAATATGAAATCCGGCAGGTGTTTGCTGCCAGCTGTTGGCAATCACAATCCAGACCGCTGAAAACATGGAGCCAAACCACACCCCAATCGTACTAATAAAATGCACCGTCGGACTCACCCGATTCCAGCCAAATAACAGTACTCCCAGGAAGCCACTTTCGAGGGCAAAAGCAAAAATCCCTTCGGCAGCCAGGGCAGAACCAAAAACATCGCCCACAAAGCGGGAATAAGTGGCCCAATTGGTGCCAAACTCAAATTCCATTACGATCCCGGTTGCTACGCCGATCCCAAAAGTCAGGGCAAATATCTTTGTCCAGAAGCGGGTCATCACCTCGTACACTTTATTGCCGGTACGGAGGTACATGCCTTCCATGATCACCATGATCAGGCCCAAACCGATACTCAGTGGCGGGTAGATATAATGAAAAGCAATAGTAAAGGCAAACTGGATTCGGGCGAGTATTTCGACATCCATGGGGCTGGGTTTTCTGACAAGGAGTAGATGGGGGTAAATATAAAGGTAAATGCTAAGATAATTTATCAAAGGAGGGAGTCTAGGGCCTTTGGCCCGGTCTAGTTGGCCTGTCGGCTTCACGGTCTAAGGGCTTTGCCCGGTCTAGGGTTTAGAGGCTGCGCCTCAGTCTAAGGTCGATAAGTTACAATTCAAAATTAAAAATTCAGACTTAAGAATTATAGTCTATGCCTTTGGCTTGGTCTAGTTGGCCTGTCGGCTTCACGGTCTAAGGGCTGTGCCCGGTCTAGGGTTTAGAGGCTGCGCCTCAGTCTAAGGTCTAGGGTCGAAAGTCTATAAATTCGTCTGTTACGAATAAACGGCGTTAACGATTTAAACGTTTTAAACGCGTTAAACCTTCGCGAAGCGAACCAAACCTTCGAGAAATCGTACCTGATCCTGTATATTTGAATGGTGGAAAAGAATAATCATAAAGAAGTACTCATAGATAACCACGGTCGCCGGATAAATTATCTGCGTTTGGCTGTTACAGACCGTTGTAATCTGCGCTGTTTCTATTGTATGCCGGAAGAGGGTATCAAATATGTGGACCGCCTGGATCTGATGACCTATGAGGAGATGCTGCGCCTGATCCGTATTCTGGCAGAAATGGGGGTGAATAAGCTCCGGATCACTGGGGGTGAGCCTTTTGTGCGAAAAGGACTAAAAGGTTTTATTGAAAAAATTCATGCCACTCCCGGTATGGAGGATATACGGCTGACAACTAATGGTACCGTTTCCCAATCGCTGATCAAAGACTTTCGTCGAATGGGCATTCGGGGTGTCAATCTGAGTCTGGATACGCTGGATAAAGAACGCTTTTTTGCGATTACCCGCCGTGATGTGTTGCCTGGGGTACTGGAATCGCTCCAGGCTTTGCAGGATGCCGGTATTCCCACTAAAGTGAATACAGTGGTGATGGCTGGCCGGAATACAGCAGATATTATCTCGCTGGCAGAACTGGCTCGCGAGCAGGTGCAGGAGGTGCGTTTTATTGAGGAAATGCCTTTTAACGGCGGTGCCTCCCGACCCGATCCTGAAAACTGGGACCACCTCAGAATCCTCAGTCACCTGATGGAAAATTACCCCGGCATGACTCCGGAGCCTGTATCCTTTGGCGATACAGCAGTACGCTACCAAGTCCCCGGGTTTAAAGGAAAATTGGGCATTATTGCCGCCTACTCCAGAACCTTTTGCGGTAGCTGCAATCGTTTGCGCTTAACGCCTACGGGTACGGTGAAGACCTGTCTGTACGACTCCGGTGTGTTTAATATCCGGGATTTGATGCGCCAGGGTGCGACTGATGAGCAAGTGGGTATTGCCATCCGCGACGCAGTGGGCCACCGGGCCCGAAATGGTTTTGAAGCTGAAAAAAATCAGCAATTTCACGGTCCGGCTCGCGAGTCGATGTCGACGATTGGGGGATAATAGCTGGATATTTATTTAAAGGATAAAACAAGCATTCCATGCAAAAGCGATTTTTGGCTCCGATTTTAGTCACGATTTTTTCTTTTAGCGCCTTTACAAGGATTGACGGTTCGGAGTCGATCAAACCTGTCTTGTTTGTCACCATTCTGGCCATTGGTATGGGCCTGGGTGTGTTGCTAAAAACGCTATTGGAACTGTATCAGGAAAGAAAGAAATAACCAGATAGGACAGGGTGCCGCACCTACGGAGCTTGGTAAATTCTGTTGATATGAAATGTGCTA
>JAGQWR010000119.1:882-8208 GCA_020437105.1 Saprospiraceae bacterium | reverse complement strand
ATAGTTATACCAGAATCAAAAGGGCTGGTCTTTTTGGTTTTTGATTCTACGGGCTTGAAGGTGTATGGGGGAGGGGAATGGAAGCAGGAAAGCAGCTATCATCGCCGCAGTCTGGGTTGGTATGCCTGTTTCTCAAACAATCGCATAGCAGATTGGGGAATAAGGGAAGCTTGCATGGATTATTCATGCAACAAAGCCGTTTCGATCCCCAAATTTGCGGTGCCCGATTTTTACACCCGTTTGCCATTCATTCGCCCCACTTTTCTCTTATTTGTCGGACACTATTGATATTATATCCAAAATTTGCAGGTAGTTTATACGCATCAAAAGAAAGAACGTACATAATTGTACAAAAAATGAAAGGATATTACAAAGGGTTTTTGCAGCAGATGACTCCCGAACTGGTAGAGAATTCAGTCAACAGCGGAAATGGAGCTAATAAAATTGTGTATTCTTCCATCTCAGAATTGGATATGAAATTGGATACATCACAATTTCATATAAGCATGCCGTTGCGTGGGAGAGAATTGTACAACGTGGATGGAAAAAACCATTCCGCAGAAGTGGGCGAGTATTTTATTTTTAACCCAAAACAAGAAGTGAGGGCAACTGGCATTTTTAAAGATAATGTGGAAGGTGTTTGTATTTTCATTTCAGAAAAAACTATATATCAAGCTGCCCAGGGTATTGATAACAAAATAGATAAGACACTTGATTCCCCTTTTGATTATCCGTGGCAACAACGGGAGTTTTTGGTGAAAAATTACCGACTGCAAGAAAATTTCTTTGGCAATTATCTTTCCCAACTGCCACAAAACTTTTGGCTTCCGTCGGTAGATATATTGGTGGATTGGGAAGCTTTTTATTTTGATTTGGCTTCGGCGTTCATAAAGGGGCACTTACAAATTGGCGGACATCTCGCTTCTATCCCGGCTATTCGTACCCTTACCAAACACGAAGTTTACCGTCGCCTAAGCCTTGCTTATTGCCATATTTTGGAAAATTTTGCAGAGCCGTTTTCGCTGGAAGATTTGGAAAAAGTTTCCTTTTTTTCAAAATACCACATCCTGCGCCTTTACAGATATATCTATCGCATGACACCCTACCAGCATGTTTTACAACTGCGAATAGAAAAAGCAAAAATATTGTTGCTTAATAGCTATTCTCCTTCCGATGTAGCAATGCAATTGTCGTTTGCTGACCGCCGTTCCTTTTCAAAGGTTTTTCGGAAAATGGTGGGGGTGCCACCATCTGAGTTTCGGCGTTGATGGTTTTTCTGTTTTTTCTTTAATGTGGAATCCAGAGATGGTGTTATGAATTTGTAGAGGCTGGCTGGTCTGAATAATCCACTTATGTCTCACGTTTTAGACTGCGCGGTATGCCTTGTTTTTACTGTAGTTTTGTCAACCATCTTATGGAGTTTAAAAATAAATCTACAGGGACTTAAGAAACTGGTACTAGCTTTTCACAAAGCTGAAACTCCTTAAAACCCCCTCATAATTTGCCACCAGGAACCAGACCCCCTGCTGCAATTCACTTACTTCAACTGTTATCTGATTTTCGCCCTCGGCATACAATTTTTCCGAAACCGAAATAGTGGTTTTTCCATCGGCTCCTACTACCTGAAATCCAATCTTCATGGGCCTTTCTAGTGAAAATGCAAACGTGGTTTTGTCTTGTGTAGGTGTTGGGAACATGCCGTTGAACGAGAACCCTGCCTGCCTTTCCTCACTGCCCGAAACATTGCCTAGCACCAGCATCCGCAGCCGTTGGATTGGGGCTGCCCCGTCCGTTATGAATAAGGTGTCTCCCGATGGGGAGGCCACAATCCCTGTCGGGTTTTGGAAATTAGCCTCTAGAGCAGGACCGTCCTCGTGCCCTGGCTGCCCATTGCCGGCTATGATTTGGAAACTGCCCGTTTCTGCATTCATTTCATAAATAACATGCTTGTCAAAATGACAGATATAGAGCTTTCCGTGAGTCCAAACCAGATAGGCAAGATCTGGTGTCTGATCGGAAATGGAGGGCAAAGTAGCCAAGGTCGTCATCGTTTTTTCCGGAGATACTTTAATGATTTGGCCACTGAACATATTGGCAACATACAAATTATTGGCCGTGTCAATGGTGATGCCCGTCGGCCAAAACAACGGGCTACCTTGTACAAAGGTCTCCTTAGTCCCATCGGGGAGTATTTTTATGATACTGTGGTTTTGGTTTGTGGCCACATATAAATTCCCATCGCTATCATGCGTGATGCCCGCCGGGCCCATCAAGCCTGTTGTGATAATGGAAATGCTATTGTCGCCTTCTTCAAATTTCCCAACCCAACCGAGGTCGTACGAGCAGGTGAAAATCTGGAGGTTTTCGTCCATTTCGATGGCGCCGATGGTTGGAGTATTGGCCGAAAAGATGGTATCCACCACGCCCGTAACGGGATTTATTTTCCTGAAAAAAATGCCACCATAATGTGAGGAATAAATATAGCCATCAGTGGCAAAGTGCAGGTCGTCGCCAGCTTGGGTTGGCACGAGGGTAAAAACGGTTTGGCCATCATTATTTGCCAAAAAAACCAAGAGGAAGAAATGCAAGAGGAATGGTCTCATTTTTATTTAATTAATTTTTTCGCCCCAATAAGGCGTACCCAAAAGATTCATAATCATAGTGCCCGTTTTGCCGTTTTCAAAAACAATGTCCACGTCAGCAGTTTCATAGTAAAACGTGTTTACAGAAGAAGGAATTAATTCTTTGTCGGTCCTTCCGTTTATTTTTCGGACTAATTTATTTTCATCATCCAACAATATTTCAACCGTCAACGGAGGATTTGTTTTTTCAAAAAAATAAACTCCGGCATATTGTTCCAATATTTCCAAAGGGACTTCCGTCCGTTCTCTTTTTTGAGGGCAAACGGCTATTTCTTCAAAAATTATCCCAGCCAGATTATCGGCTATAATTCGCGGGTCAGTATCCATTAAATTGCTCAAAACAATGATGCACAAATCATCGCCCGGATAACGTGAAATATTAGCGGAAAACCCGGAAAACCGCCCGTTCATAAAAATGATTTCTTTCCCAAACCGCTGGTGCTGCATGATACCCCAACCGCCGCCATAAGCATTCAAATGTGGTGTGAATATTTTTTTCATCTCTTCCGCTCCCAATAATTTATTTGAATAAAGAGCCCTATCCCATTTATACAAGTCGTCAATTGTAGAAAACAATGCGCCGGCACCGTGGTTAACAGACATATTGATTGAGGGCATTGCCACCCGGCGCTGTGCTTCCAGATGATACCCGGAGGCTCCAAAATTTTCGATAGGGGTGGCACTTTCCCATCCGGTTCCGCTCATCATGAGCGGTATGAAAATATGCTCGTTGAAATAATCGCAGAGCTGTTTCCCTGTGATAGTTTCAATGATGTAGCCTAATAGCACATAGCCCGAATTACTGTATTCCCATTCGCTGCCTGGGTCAAAATGGAGCGGTTCGTATTTGAAAATATCAACGGCTTCGGCGGCCGTGCAGGTGTCCTGCAATTTTTCCCAATACGCCGGTAATTGCAGCATGTCTGGTATTCCTGCAGTGTGGTGCAGTACTTGGAAAAGAGTCATTTCATCGCCCCGCGGATAATCTGGCAGGTGCTTGCTGACGGCGTCGGAGAGGCTTAGTTTTCCGGCCTCTTCCAACTGCATAATGGCCATCGCTGTGAAGGATTTTGTAAGGGAAGCGATACGGAATTTTGTTTCTGGACTAATGGGTACGGCTCGCTCGTCATTTGCCATTCCGTAGCCTTTGCGGAGCAATATTTCGCCTTTTTTTGCTATAAGTACCGCTCCGCTGAAATGCCTGTTCTGAACGTGCGCTTGCATATATACATCAACATTTAATGTGGTATTTTGGGCAGGGCAATAGTTGACAGTTGATAGAAATTGAATCGAGCATATTATAAGTTTTATCGGAAAGGAAAACATAAAATTACCCTTTGCGGATTGTATGATTTTTTTTGAATATACTGCCATGCTATTTCATTAACTTAATCGATTTTAGTAGTTTTCCGTCCGTTGAAATGTTGAGAATATAAATTCCGTTCGGCCAATTTTCAGTTTCATTTATGGAAAGATTAAAGAGTTCGTTTTCGGCAGAATAATCTAGCTCGGAATGCCATATTTCCTGGCCCATGATATCAAGTATTTGGACAATTAATTCCGCTTTATTTTCCGGAGAATTAATGGTGACATTAATTTCTTCAAAAAAAGGATTAGGGAAAACGGAGACGGAAATATTTTCTGAATCTGGTTCAATCGTAAGGCTGATATTTTCTTCGCAATCAATATAGGTTTTCAAAAGGGCGCTGATCGTGTTGGTCAAATTCCATGAATTGATGCTGGCATCGTTTCCGCAAACAACTATGCTGATGTCTTTTTCAGGGAAATAATACGCCTGTGTGGAATAGCCCGCCAAGTCGCCACCATGCCCAAGACCTGTCAGGCCGATATACTCCCTTTTCGAGAGGCCAAGACCATATTGGGTGCCACCAGGAAGTGAGGAAGGGACGGTGGAAGTGGCCTCCGCCCATATTTCGTTGGAAAACAAACTCCCGCTCATGCTGGTGCGTATCCATTGGGCCAAGTCGCTGGTTTTTGCATAATAGCCCCCTGCCGGGGCAATGGCGCTAAATACCGATTTACGGGTGGCCAAAAAGTTGGTGGCATCATCCAAAACTCCATCGCCTGTTATGTCGAGCCAAAGGTGTGCGAGAGGACTCGGCAACAGGTCGTAAGCCGGGTTGCTGTAACTCCCGAGGCTCAGCGGGGTGAAAAAGCGGTCGGTCAGTTCTTGGTGGTAGGTGTGGCCGGTTGCAGCCTCTATTATCATTCCGAGCAGAATGTAATTGGTATTGGAGTATGCCCAGCTTGTGCCCGGCTGAAAAGCAGGAGCTTTGATAAAACTGGTGATAACATTTTCAAACGACCATATCTGGTTGATATTCTGCGACATGGCAACGTTGAAAGCCGGGTTTTGCAGCACATCATAAATGCCACTCTGGTGGCGGAGCAATTGGCGAATGGTGATGTTCGGGCTGATATGTTGAAAGGTATCCAACCAGGTGTGCAAACTATCGTCCAGACTTAGTACTCCCTCGTCGGCCAACTGGAGTACGCAGGCGGCGGTGATGGTTTTGGAGGAACTGCCCATTTCAAAGACATGGCCCCCGCTGATACTATCCAGCGGGGATGTAGTGGACACGCCGCTGCCACCAGCCCAGATGGCATTGTTGGGCAGTTGCACGGCCGCGCCTAATCCCTTGATATTCAGCACTTGGTGCATCGAATCAAGTGTGTGTTGAAGGGCTTCAGCGAGTTTTGAGCTAAGGTCTTGTGCGTTGGTTTTTCCTAAAATAACCAATAAAAATAAGAGGCATATCTTTCGTCTTGACGGTTTCATATTTTTACAATTGTGGCTAGTCTTCTAGTTTTGGAAAAGGTGATTTTTAAAAAACGAATAACTTTTCTACGAAAAAATTCCCCGATGGCATTGTTGAATAGAACTTAAGATACCAGGTACCTTTTTCAATGTTCTCCAAAACTATGGAACTTTCATCCTCCTGAATGTTGCGCTCCAACTTCAATCGGCCAACGGCATCGCAGAGGGTCAATCTGTTTGGTCTGTTTTGCATCTGTTCCGGGATTTCCACCCGGATGTTTCCCAAGCTTGGGTTAGGGAATATTTTAATGGGATGTGCCTCCCTGCTTATGGTTTGTGTCGCAACCTCATCAAGCCCGAATATGCGCCTTAGTTTACCTTCCTCGGCTACGTACAAGGTGTCTTCAGAGGCAGTAAACCCGAGGCCCAGGGGCTTGTTGAATGTAGAAGACATGGCCGCGCCGTCCACCGAGCCAATGCTGCCTGTGCCAGCGAGGGTATCAAGGTTTCCCATTAAGTCCATCCGGTAAATACGGTGGTTGCCCTGAGAAGGAAAATACAGCAGGCGGTCTTTTTTTCGGAAAACGAGGTTGCCGACCTTGTTGCCAAGTTCCAGCATAAGTACAGGCACTTTGGTGATGGTGTCAATCTTGAAAATTTTACCCGTAGGGGTATTGGCCACCCAAAGGTTGCCTTCGTCGTCGAAGGTGATCCCCTGTGGTCTTAGAAAGTCGCTGGTTTCCAACCAGATTTCGGAGCTGCCGTCTGGCAATACCTTGATGATTTGGTCGCCGTTGTAAGCTGGCGGTGCACCAAAACAGGTAAGGAAAATATTGCCACCATCATCAAATGTAAGTCCGGCAGGGCCATCAAGGCCGGTTACCACGGTGGTTAGTTCGTCCGATAAGGGGTCGTAGCTTTTGAGGGTGTTGTTGTCGTAATTGGTAACAAAAAGCCGCCCGTCAGCATCCTCGTCAATGTCAATTGGGCCATTGAAACCACCACGGAAGTTGGGTTCGAATACCCCATCGGGGGTGGCTTTTCCGATTGCAGAACCGCCCTGTAATCCTCCGGGCGAGGTGTAAATGTTGCCCGCAGCATCCACATGTATTCCGTCTATTATTTTTGGATGCGATACAACAGTTTCCACTGTTTGGCCCGATACAGCCAGGAAAATTAACAGGTTGAATAGTAACAAAGGTATAGCTTTCATATTTTTAACTTATGATGTTGAAAATCATTAATGGCTTAAAATTATTTCGAATAAATGCTGTGAGGGGGTTAAAAATTGCTAAATATTAATGTGGAAGGCAAATGGTAATTGAGCAGACAATTGCCGGCTTATCAGTGCTTTTGGATTGGAAAAAATCTGCATATCGTTTAGTGCTCTTTCAAATGGCAGGCCGATAGTTGGACTCGTAAATAGGACGTTCTGTTCCACGCATGATGCGTCTTTTATGAGCCTGGTTTTTCTTTCCGGCGGGCTTAAAAGGAAATAATTTGGCTCCACTGAATAGCCAACAATCCGAAACAATATCAGAACTTGTTGATCTTGAAAATTTCAGGAAAAGGCCAGGGGTATATCACGCGGGGGCGCAGCGTTTCCAACCACAAACTGTTCCATCCGACATCAAACTATAAATTAGTTTAAGGTCTTTCCGGAAGTTTCTGAACAATAACCCAGGGCGTACTTAATGTCGCAGTCTTCTCCACTAAACATTGCCTAATTAAAAAATATATCCTACCTTATTCTCACAGAGAGATAAGTTCTATCAAGAACATCCAAAAAACGTACAAATGAAGACACAAGCGCTGCCTCGCAGCTTGGGCATTAGCCGTATTTTGCTCTCTGAATTAATCTGCTTCAGAATAGTTCATATCCTTTATACTTTTCCGTCTTATACT
>JAGQWR010000119.1:0-792 GCA_020437105.1 Saprospiraceae bacterium | reverse complement strand
TAGTATGGTGTTTATCCAACCTGTAAGGGAGGTTATGTAGGATAGACGTGGATATAGGAAGATGTTGCAAATCATGAAGGTCAGGATCTCTTCGATTGAAAATGATCAATAATAAGAGACTAATATGTATCAAACCAAAATAAACCCAGGCCTCTACTTTCTATTGGTGATGATATTCACTCTGCCCAATGAAGTGTTTGGCCAGATCGCCAAGAAAAATCAAACGCCCCATGGTGCTGTGTTTGTTGAAGGATTTGGCTTGTCAACTTGTTTGTCAATCAATTTGTCTATTTCCCCGTCAGTTTACTTGGATGGGAAGGTTTTTCCAGAATTTAGCGTAGGATATGGGAATAGAATGTCAAAAAACCTTAAGTCAAATTTGTATTTTTCGAGAATTGGCCTTTCTGTTGGGAAAGAGCCTTGGTTTTTAGATTTAGGACTTGCATTTCTTTTTGAAGAGGTTATTTACCGGCAAGTGCAGAATGGTAATTGGCTTGGAGCAGGATTCGATGTTTGGAATCCCATTTTGAATGTAGGGTTTCGGCGGTATTATTTTTCAAAGAGGAATGTATATTTTAAAGGATCGATATATTTGATGAGAGACTCTGATGGTCCATTTGAATGGGCAATTTTTAGTCCGTTTCCTGAAATTTATTCTAAAAAAAATCTACTCGTATGGTGGGGCTTTTCAGTTGGAATATCACTGTAATTAGGTTGATTTTATGAAAAACAAAATAATAAACAAACACGATTTGCAACAAAGTGCATATATCCATAGTCTCCTTTCAGTCG
>JAGQWR010000118.1 GCA_020437105.1 Saprospiraceae bacterium | reverse complement strand
CATGAAATGTTCCACCACTGGTTTGGTGATTTGGTAACCTGTGAAAGCTGGTCTAACCTAACACTGAATGAAGGTTTTGCAAATTATAGCGAATACCTCTGGTTGGAACATAATTATGGAAAAGACGAAGCTGATAACCACTTAATGACGGAATGTGAAGGGTATATTCAGTCTTCTATGGATGGCATTCACCCCTTGATCTATTTTGAATATGCGGATAAAGAAGACATGTTTGATGCGCATAGCTACAACAAAGGTGGCCTCGTATTGCACATGCTGCGTAATTATATTGGCGATGAAGCATTCTTTGCCGGACTGAAACGCTACCTGGATGTAAATGCCTACACGGAAGTCGAAGCAGACGAATTGCGTATCGCTTTTGAAGATGTTGTTGGAGAAGATCTCAACTGGTTTTTTAATCAGTGGTACTTTGCCGCCGGTCATCCGGAATTAGAAATTGAATATGGTTATGTTGATGGCCAGGCAACTGTTACTGTCGAGCAGGTTCAGGATCCGGAAGTTCAGCCGGCTATTTTTGAAATTCCAACAACAGTAGATATTTACCTGGCTGATGGCACTAAGGTTCGTAAGGAAATTCGGGTAACTGAACGCTTGCAAACATTCACTTTCGATGTGCCTTCTGAACCTAAGTTGGTTACCTTCGATGGAGATCGGACAGTACTTTGCGACTTTGTGGATAACAAAACAGAAGCGCAATTAGCCTACCAGTATCAACATTGTACGACGTTCCGGGATCGCTGGGAAGCACTAGAAAAATTGGAAGGATCTTCTGATGCAGCAAGTGCGAATATCTATAATGCAGCCCTTATGGATCCGTTTTATAGCATTCGTGCTTTGGCTGTTGCCAACTGTCGCAAAGATGGCCGTAACATGATGACCCTTCAAAAAATGGCTGAGTCTGATCCGCATTCCAGTGTACGGGAAGCTGCTCTGTATCAATTGGTTGAGTCTGATATTGATGGCAACGCTGATTTGGCAAAACGGGTGATCGAAAAAGAACAAGCCTATCCTGTTGTTGCTGCTGCACTACAATTGCTGAATGCAAATGACTCGGAAGCAGCCTTAAAAGTGGCTAAAAAACTGGAATCTGAAAAAAACGGGGATATTTTGGCAGCTGTTGGGCAGATTTATTCAGAAACAGGTGATTCCAAGTATCTATCCTTCTTTGAAGATAATTTTGGTGAAGTTGAATTTTTCAGCGCCATTACCTTCTTCCAATTATACGGACAACTGGCAGTAAAAGGAGATTTGGATCAGGTGTTAGCTTCCGGTAAAATATTAAGTGCTTATGGTACGGATATGGGACAATCTCCCTGGCGCCGATTTGGTTCTATGGGTGCACTAAATTCGCTCCATGCTGAGTTAGTGAGTCGCCTCGATGATGCTGATATGCTGACAGAGGAAGCTAAAACTAAACTAAAAGAAGGTGATAATAGTCTGATCAAAATGATCGAAATGGTTAAATCTGCAGAAACGAATCCACAGTTATTAGGGATGTATCAAAACTTCCCTAATCCTCCGGCTAAGCCGTAAGAACCAGATTTGATTTCATAAAAAAAGCGCGTCCCGAGAAATCGAGGCGCGCTTTTTTTTATGGATGTTGTTTACAAATTGACCTGAGCACATTTTTCTACCCCAACTACAGCTATTAACCTGTTTGGAGCACGTTCCAGTGTTTTTTCAAAATAAGTCTTGGCTTCCGAAATCCTTTTGTTTGCCATTAACCATTCGGCAAACATTTCGGTAGATGGTTTTAAAATTACCGGAGGTCCATACCCATAACCCAATCCACTTTCATATTCCACGGCTTTGAGCATCCATTCTTCTGCTTTTTCGGGATTATTCGCTAATTGTGCTTCCAGCGCACGCAATTGATAGGCCATAACAGTTGATTGATCCAAATCGAGCTGGTTAATATTGTAATTGGCAGACCCACTGGAACACATAGGTAAACCACTTTCATTGACTAATAAAGCGCTTTTTTTAATATCCTCCTCTAAAACCTGTCGGCTGTCTGCGAGTACTTCTGCATAACCACTTCTAAATGCTTGCATACCCGCAATAAACTGCACTTTTGCACGAGCTGTTATTCCCAGACCTTCCATGTCAAATTGGTAGTTACCTACCGGATGATCCCAATTTCCTGTTTCCAGGAGATAAGCCCCTTTCATGGCTATTCCGTAAGAACGGGCTGATTTGGATGGCAGGGTGTCGCAGTAAGACATCATGTCATTCATGATTTGTGCTGCTTCGTCAAATTTACCCAGCTGCAAATAACCGTACTGGAGCCAGTTGAGCGCATGATAAGATAAGGCATCATTATCTAATTGTTTTTCTTCCTTTCGGTGAATGCTTGCTTCAAAGGAAGCTATATTGGAAGAAACGACTTCTTTCCACATGCCGACGGCCAAAAAAATATGGGAAGGCATGTGTAGGGCGTGCACCGCATCAGCCGCAACTTTGCTATAACTTGAAGCAGCATTTAAAGCTAATTGCGCATGAACAGGATCATCATAAGAGTGAATGAGGTAGTGTAAGCCGCCAGGGTGATTCGGATTTCTGGCAAGCAACGCTTTTGCCACCTCTGCACCTGCTTCGTAAGCTTTGGTGTCTCGTCCGACCGGAACGGCACCAAGAATGGACAGGGCATAAAATGCAGCTACTTCCTCATTCTCTGGATAGTTTGCATACATTTCTTTCATATGTTGGGAGTATGCCTGATCCCGGGCATCTTTATCTCCTTCCCCAAAAAGAATTTGAGTCCCTTTGATAAAGTCAGCTTCTAAGGGAGCAATTGCTGATAAGTCAAGCGGGGCTATTTTTTCCAATGCTGCCTGACCTTCTTCAAATTCCTGTTGGCGCCAAAGTGGATGATTAAACGACATGGCTTCTCCCCAATATGCCATGATAGCCAAAGAATCTTTTTCCTGTGCCCGGAGAAATGCCTCCCGGGCATCATCGTATTCGAAGTTGTGCAGGAGCAGCAGGCCTCGTTCAAAATCTGCCTTAGCTTGTTCGGAAACTACAAATGATTCGTGCAATTCACCCAGGTGGCTGGTCGCTTCCGCGGATGGTGCTTCATTTTTGCAGGCACTGAATAGGATGGGGACAACTAGTAGTATAAACTGTTTCATGCCAAATTTTTTAGGTATCTAAAGGTAGTGCTTCAATCTTAAATTGCCGATCAATGGAAAATACAATCGATTGATCCTGAATGTGTACAAGTAAAGTTCTGGCTTTCGCCTGAAATAGTTTTTTACGCTTTTTATGCTTATCCGCAAAGGTTAATAGCAAATCGGCAAACTGATCCATAGCTGCTTCGTCGTGATGAAAACGGGTACTGACCTGGTCGATGAAATTTTCATTTGTTGACTGTAATAAATTTTCCAGATCTATGTCTAATGTTCCCTGAAGTTGTTGAGTTGCTTGTTTAAGAAATTCGATATTATCAGGTTCCGAATTCTTACCTAACATATACTCCATAATCCGACCAATCATTCGACCGATCTTCTCAATTTCATCCTTTATGAGATCTCTTTTCTCCAATGACATTTTAAATAATGGTTTATTTGCGCCCTTTTCGGCTCTTGTCTTGCTAAAATAGTCCCCCATCCGTCCCTTTTCACCTTTTGTTAACATTTTTATGCTTGGAATTCGTTCTAATGGTGGTTAATTTTCCATGCTGCTTAAAGAACTGCCTAAAATGGTGGTAATTCGCACTATTTTTGGGAGGATATAAAGAGGAGAAAAGTAATGTCGCAACAAAACAACTACGAGCTTTTGATCCAGAAACTGGATCAGTTCACACGTAAATACTATATGAATCAGCTCATCAGAGGATCGCTCTATACAGCGGCGCTTCTTCTGATCCTGTTTCTAACCATGAGTCTGGCTGAGTATAATTTCTATTTTTCTCAGGCAGTTCGGAAAACAATGTTCTATTCCTTTATCGGAATTAGCGGCCTGGCTCTGGCTTATTGGGTTTTCCAGCCAATGATGCATTATTTCCGCTTGGGAAAATTGATTTCACATGAACAGGCAGCAGATATTATCGGACAACATTTTACCGATGTAAAAGATAAGTTGCTAAATGTGCTGCAGCTGCACGGGCAGGCAAATGCCACAAGTAATCGGGAGTTGATTCTGGCCAGTATTGATCAGAAGTCGGAGTCAATCAAAGTCGTTCCTTTCAAAAAAGCGATTGATCTAAGCCAAAATCGCAAATATTTGCGTTATGCCCTCCCTCCTTTCTTGATTCTGCTGGGGTTGTTGTTCCTTAATCCGACCCTCATTACCGAAAGTACCTCCAGGCTAATTCGGAATAATCAATATTTCGAACGTCCGGCTCTATTCAAATTTAATGTATTGGAGCAAGACAATCTGCAGGTGGTTGAGTTGGAAGATTTTCCGATTACCGTAGAAATTGAAGGAGATATTTTACCCGCAGAAGTCTTTATTGAAATTGATAACTACCAATCTCGTTTGACAAAGGAAGCACCAAATCGTTTTTCTTTCAAATTTAATCAGGTTAGTAAGGATACCCGGTTTAAACTTTACTCCACGGGAGTAGAATCAGAAGTTTATACTCTGGAAGTGCTGGAACGCCCTAATATGATGGGCTTTGAAGTCGAATTGGATTATCCGGCATATACCGGGCGTAAGGACGAAAAACTGGAAAGTATTGGTGATTTGGTTGTACCTCAAGGCACAGTAATTGATTGGGTGTTTAATGCCCAGCACACAGATGTTTTGGATTTGCTCTTTGCCGGCACGGAATCCAGAACGCCGGCTGAACGCTTTTCGGATGACCTTTTTACCTTTCGCCGAAAGGCTATGCGAGATGAGTCTTATAAACTCCTGCTTTCTAATGTACAAATGACTGATGCTTACTCGGTTAATTATGCTATTCGCGTAATTCCGGATTTACATCCAAGCATCAATGTAGAGTCATTTATTGACAGCCTCGATAAAAAAGTGACCTATTTTATTGGCGATGCATCGGATGATTACGGGCTTCAAAACTTGAGTTTCCACTATCAAATTAAAAAAGCTGATGGCACTGAATTGCCGGAAGAAAAAGAATTGCTCAGCAAGCCAAAAGGCAAACAGATAAGTTATTCGCATTCTTGGGATATTCGGGAACTTGGATTAGAGCCTGGCGATCAGGTTACTTATTATTTCCAAATTTTCGACAATGACCAGGTAAATGGAAGCAAAGTTGCTCGAACGAATACGATGGTTTATGCAAAACCTACGGTAGAAGAGTACGAGCAGATGGCAGAGGAGAATAATGAAGAAATAAAAGACCAGCTTGAAAAAGCACTGGAAGAAAGCAAGGAAATTCAGCAGGAAATGAAACGCTTGCGCGAAGAATTGCTCCAGGAGGACGACGTTGACTGGCAGAAAAAGAAGGAGTTGGAAAAATTACTCCAACGTCAGCAAGAGCTGCAAAAGCAAATGCAACAAGCCCAGGAAGCGTTTCAGGAAAACCAGGAAAATCAGGAAGAATTCTCTGAAACACAGGAAGAAACCCAGGAGAAGCAAGAGAAACTGGAGAAACTCTTTGACGAGTTAAAGAGTGAGGAAATGGAAAAATTGATGGAGAATATCCAGCAATTACTGGAGGAGTTGGAGAAAGACGATGCCCTGGAGATGATGGAGGAGTTTGAAATGAATGATGAGGAACTTGAAAAAGAACTGGACAGGATGCTTGAAATGTTCAAGCAAATGGAGATGGAACTACAGACCGAAAAAATGATTCAGGACTTGGAAAAACTGGCCGAAGAACAAGAAAAACTGGCCGAGGAAACTGAAAATGAATCTAAGCCACAAGAAGAGCTTGAAAAAGAGCAGGAGGAAATCAATGAAAAATTTGATGAACTACAGGAAGAGATGGATAAATTGGAGGAGATGAATAAGGAACTCGAGAATCCAAAAGAAATGGAAGACCGGGAGGAGGAAATGGGAGAGATTGAAGAAAACCTGGAACAGAGTCAGGAACAAATAGAACAGAAAGAAAATAAAGGCGCTTCTAAATCACAGAAATCGGCTTCCGAGAAAATGCGCGAAATGGCCCAATCTATGTCTATGGAAATGGAAGGACAGGCGATGGAGCAAATGGAGGAGGATATGGCTGCCCTGCGCCAATTGTTGGAAAATTTGGTAGGTCTTTCTTTCGAACAAGAGGATCTTATTGCTCAGTTTGGTTTGAGTAGTATTAATACACCTCGATATGTTGACCTCGTTCAACAACAATTTAAACTTGAAGATGATTTCCGCTTGATTGAGGATAGTTTGCAGGCATTGAGCAAACGTGTTTTCCAGATCGAAAGCTTTGTAATGGAAAAAGTGACCGATATAAAATCCAATATGCGTACCGGTCTTCAGGATTTGGAAGAGCGGAAAAAGCCACAAGCGGGTGAACACCAGCAACGCGTGATGAAAGGAGCGAATGATTTGGCCTTAATGTTAAGCGAGGTGATGAATCAAATGCAGCAACAAATGTCTGGTATGATGGCTGGTAGTCAAATGTGTAATAAACCTGGTGGTACCGGACCCGGTGGAAAACCCAGTGATAAAATGTCTGAGGGCCAAAAGGAACTCAATGAGCAAATGAAAAAAATGAGCCAGGGCATGCAAAATGGTATGAAGCCCGGTAGTAAAGAGTTTGCTCAAATGGCAGCCCGACAAGCCGCTTTGCGTCAGGCCCTTGAGGCTAAACAACGAGAGTTGCAACAGCAGGGGAAAGGCTCGAAAGGCTTGCAGGAAATGATCGAAGAAATGAATAAAGTTGAGGTCGATCTGGTAAATAAACGATTGACCAATGAGATGCTGAAACGGCAGGAAGAAATACTTACCCGATTGTTGGAGGATGAGAAAGCAGAGCGTGAGCGGGAGTATGATAACCAACGGAAATCTGATACAGCGCGTAATTATGAGCGGGAGCTTCCACCTTCA
This sequence comes from Saprospiraceae bacterium, assembly GCA_020437105.1. Lineage (GTDB taxonomy): Bacteria > Bacteroidota > Bacteroidia > Chitinophagales > Saprospiraceae > JAAEZH01. Next base: position 11,849 of record JAGQWR010000118.1, on the reverse strand, counting down.
TTGGAAGAGTATCTTAAAAAGCGTGAAGCAGAAATTGAGTTATATAAAACCGTCTCTCCTTCGCTAAAGCCGTATTATAAATTTTTGGTCGAGGAGTATTATAAAAGCCTGGAGTAGTTCATTTAGACACTAATTTCTCTTTTAGACCTGTTTTTGTCATTTTTCTCTTTGTGTACACTTGACACGGTGCAAAAAAAGTTGCATCTTGCCCACTGTGCCTGATGCGGATTTTTCCCGCCCGAGCCATTCCCGTGTTACATATACCAAAACTTTTTCAATACTCAAGAGTTATTCTATTGGGATTTGTTAGTTAATGGAATGGATAAAGGTATATGCTGAAAGTTAGATCTAACCCGCAGAACGTCGCACAACTTGAGCCTTTTTTGGAAGAAGTTCTTTCTTCTTATAAGGTAACTCCTGATAAATATGGTGAAATTTTGGTCAGTCTTACTGAGGCTGTCGCTAATGCCATTATTCATGGAAATTGCAACGACGAAAGCAAAACAGTCGAAGTAGAATGCCGAACTAAAGGGAACATGGTTGCCTTTCGGGTTTCTGATCAAGGTTGTGGTTTTGACCCAAACTGTATTGCTGACCCTACTTGTGGTGAAAACCTGGTAAAAATTGGTGGCCGTGGTGTTTTCTTGATGCGCGAACTTTGTGATAAACTCCAATTTCTGAATAACGGTCGTACTGTTGAAATGAAGTTCAAGATTTTATCTGCATGAGTTTAGATCCGGTTTTTCCTTCTGAGTTTGAATCAGACGAGGAACCTCTTGTCGCTTTTTTTTCTGAAGATATTTCCTTTTCTCTGCCTAATGAAGAAACTGTAATTTCCTGGATCGAACAGGTTGTTATCCGGGAAGAGTGTGAATTAATCGGTCTTCAAATCGTTTTTTGCTCTGATCCATATCTCCTGGATATGAATGTGGCACACTTAAATCATGATTTTTTTACTGACATTATCACCTTCCCTTATCAGCGCCCTCCTGGTATTGAAGGGGATCTTTTTATCAGCATTGATCGGGTAAAAGATAATGCTATTCAATTGCAGCAATCCTTTGAACGGGAATTGCATCGCGTGATCATTCATGGCGTTTTACACCTTTGCGGCCATAATGATAAATCAGATGAGGATGCTGCAGCGATGCGTTTGTTGGAAGATGCCGCCCTTCTTTTGCATCCAGCCTTTTCAGAATAATTTAGTTCCTACCAGTTCTTTAAGCATGCCATTTAAAAATGCCCTACTTTTGTGGCTTGCTTTTAATTGCCCTTCCAAAGTATCTACACTTTCTTTATAATTTAAATGCCCGATAGTATGATCGTGCTAAAATTTGGGGGTAGCTCTGTAGCTACTCCTGATCGGATCAAGGGAATCCTGGAGATCTTAAATCTCTATTATCAACGTGGTGATCGCTTTACCTTAGTGGTGTCTGCCTTTAGTGGTGTGACAGATCAGCTCATTCGGATGAGTCAATTGGCTGAAGCCGGGGATGAGACCTATAGGGAAGAGGTTCAATTATTTCGGAATCGGCATACAGATGCCGCCCGGGCCTTACTGGTTGGAGAAAAGCTTGAGCAGGTTTTGGCTGCCCAGGAAGAGAATTATAACGAGCTGGAAAATTTGCTGTACGGCATCTTTTTGCTCAAAGAGGTTTCTGTAAGGACACTGGATTACTTGCTGAGTTTTGGTGAACGAAATTCTGCCTATCTCATCGCCCAGTCCTTTGCGGCAATGGGCATGCGTTCTGAATATTTAGACGCCCGGCAAATTATTAATACGGATTCAGTTTTTGGTTCTGCTAAAGTGAATTTTGAATTAAGCTTCAGTCGAATTCAGAAGTACTATGAATCTCATCCGGCTGTTCAGGTGGTTACTGGTTTTATTGCTTCTACGGATACGGGTCAAACTACTACGCTTGGTCGAGGTGGATCAGATTATACGGCTTCCGTTTTGGGAGCTGCTTTATCTGCCCGGCAGATTGAAATTTGGACAGATGTTGATGGGGTGCTTACTGCAGACCCCCGTAAAGTGCGCCGCGCATTTACTATTCCTTCACTGACTTATGAGGAGGCTATGGAAATGTCGCATTTTGGAGCAAAAGTTATCTATCCTCCTACTCTGGTGCCTGCCATGTCGCAGGGTATTCCTGTTCTGATAAAAAACACTTTTAATCCAAAATTTGCTGGTACATTGATTAGCTCGAAAGCTGATCCAAGTGGGCATCCGGTGAAAGGTGTTTCTTCTATAACCCAAATTGCTTTGTTGACCCTTTCCGGAGGCGGACTTTTTGGAGTGCCGGGAATTGCTGCCCGTCTTTTTAGTACATTGGCTCAATCTGGTGTAAATGTTATTTTGATTACCCAGGGATCTTCAGAGCATTCTATCAGTTTTGCTGTTTCTCCGCTTGACGCGGAAAAATCCAAAATGGCGGCCGAAGCGGCATTTCATTTTGAAAGGCAATCTGGCCAGGTTGATCCGGTTCGGGTGGAATTGAATTTGTCGATTGTGGCAGTTGTTGGGGAAAATATGCGTTACCAACCAGGAATTTCCGGACGCTTGTTTGAGTCTCTTGGAAGGAATGGAGTAAATGCGGTGGCTATTGCCCAAGGTTCCAGTGAAAGAAATATTTCGGTTGTCATTCCTGCTAAAGATGAAAAGAAAGCACTTAATGCATTGCATCAGGCTTTTTTCCTGTCGGGTACAAAAGAGTTGCATTTATTTTTGGTAGGGGTAGGTCTTATTGGGAGCACCTTGTTGGAGCAGTTGGAACGCCAATGTTTGTTTTTGAAGGAGAACCATCTGTTAGAAATAAAAATTGCCGGATTGGCAAATAGCAAATTGATGGCTTTTAGTGACGAAGGAATAGATCCAAAAAATTGGAGAGAAATTCTGGATGCGAATGGCGAGTCAATGTATATGCCGGGCTTCATCCAAAAAATGAAGGAGATGAATCTGTCCAATACTATTTTTGTTGATAACACTGCCACAGAATCTGTTTCGCAATATTATTTTGATATCCTTGAAAATAGTATTTCAATTTCTACACCCAATAAGATAGCAACCTCTTCTACTTTTATTGAATACCAGCGATTGAAGACGGTAGCTGATAAACGGGGTGTTCAGTTTCTGTATGAAACCAATGTTGGAGCTGGCCTTCCTGTTTTATCTACATTAAAGGATTTAATACTGAGTGGAGATAAAATTCAAAAAATTGAGGGTGTACTCTCAGGATCTCTTTCGTATATTTTTAATTCCTTTGATGGAGCAAGGCCTTTTAGTGAAATTGTATTGGAGGCAAGTGAAAAAGGTTTTACTGAACCGGATCCTCGTATTGACTTAGGTGGTTTTGATGTAAGACGAAAATTGATCATCCTGGGTCGCGAGGCTGGATATTCAATTGAATCAGAGGATGTCATAATGCCGGATTTTCTTCCGGAAGAATTAATTCAGGCGGATTCGGTTGAGGCCTTTTTTACATGTTTAAAAAAACACGACCAGTATTTTGAGCAACTACGTGCCGAGTCTGAAGCACAGAAGAAAGTCTTGAGATTTGTTGGAAGTGTTTTGGAGGGTAGGGCTCAGATTGCCCTGGTCTCTGTGGATGCTGCACATCCTTTTTTCGCTCTGGATGGAAGTGATAATATGATTGTATTTACTACTGACAGATACATGGACAGGCCGCTTGTGATTCGTGGCCCGGGAGCTGGAGCCGATGTTACTGCTGCTGGTGTTTTTGCTGAAATAATAAAAATCGGCAATTTAATTTCATAATAAGTTGATTATCAGTGTTTTATGAATTCAGGTATTAAAGTTTTTGCTCCAGCCAGTATTTCAAACCTGGGATGCGGTTTTGACACTCTGGGCATGGCGCTGTCTGGACCAGGAGACGAGATTATAGCTAAGTTTTGTGATAAACCTGGTTTACACATTAGTAAAATTACCGGTGCCAAAGGAAGATTGCCTTTAGATTCAAATCTGAATACAGCAGGTAAATCAGCGCTAGCTTTATTAGAATATTTGGGAGAATCAAAGCGTGGGATTGATTTTGAGATACACAAGAAAATGCCCTTTGGAAGTGGACTAGGTTCCAGTGCCGCTAGTGCTGTTGCTGGTGTTATGGCCGTAAATGAATTACTCCGAAAACCATTGGAGAAAAAAGACTTATTACCATTTGCATTGGAAGGGGAGCGTTTAGCTTCCGGGTCCTTGCATGCAGATAACGTAGCGCCCTCTTTGTTGGGTGGTGTTATTTTTGTACGATCGCATGATCCTGTTGATACGCACCGCTTGCCGTGTCCTCCGGGTTTGTATATTTCTGCTGTATATCCACATGTAGAGATCTTGACGAAAGATGCGCGAAGCGTTTTGCGTCCCGATGTTCCATTGTCGTCTATGGTTAAGCAAGCTGCTAATTTAGGCGCATTTGTAATTGGTTTTTATCGAATGGATTTGGATTTGATTTCCAGGTCCATGGTTGATTGGGTTATCGAACCTCAGCGGGCCCATTTGATTCCGCATTTTTATGAAGTGCAAAAAGCAGCTTTAGAGGCTGGTGCTTTGGGCTGTACAATCTCTGGCGCTGGTCCAACTATTTTTGCCTTATGTGCTAATAGTTTTATTGCCGAGAATGTGGCTGAACAAATGCAACGGATCTATAGGGATTATAAAGTAGAACATGACCTTTTTCTGTCTCCTGTAAACCAGGATGGAGCTATTAAATGCTGATCTATGAAATTGTATAGTACCAAAGGTATTGCTCCGGAAGTTGATTTGCGAGAAGCAGTACTTTCGGGCCTTCCTCCGGATAATGGGCTTTATATGCCTGTTTCTATACCGGTGCTTCCTGCTTCTTTTTTGAAGAAATTGCCGGAGCTTAGCTTAGTTGAAATTGGTTTTACTATCTGCCGAGAATTATTTGGGGGCTATATCGAAGATGCTATACTTTATGATATTATTCAAAAGTCGATGACTTTTCCTGCTCCCTTGGTTTCTGTAGCTCCTGATACTCATATTTTAGAATTGTTTCACGGCCCTTCTCTTGCCTTTAAGGATTTTGGCGCCCGGTTTATGGCCCAGTTAATGGCTTATTTTAATAAGGATGAAGAGCAAGAGTTATTGATTTTGGTTGCTACTTCAGGTGATACGGGTGGGGCAGTAGCTTCTGGTTTTGCAGGTGTGGAAGGAATTAATGTTTGTATTCTGTACCCTTCAGGTAAGGTAAGTGCATTACAAGAGAAACAACTTACTACCCATGGCGGAAATATTAAGGCTATTGAAATAGCTGGATCTTTTGATGATTGTCAGGATTTAGTGAAGGCAGCCTTTTTGGATCAGGAATTGCAGGAGCGCTTAAACTTAAGTTCTGCTAACTCTATCAATATTGCACGTTTGATTCCACAAACCTTCTATTACTTTGAGGGATTCAAACAACTCACTAATCCGAATATTCCGGTTTATTTTTCTGTACCAAGTGGTAATTTTGGAAACCTTACAGCCGGAGTATTTGCTCACCGAATGGGTTTGCCTATAGCAGGTTTTCTGGGAGCAACGAATAGAAATGATGTGGTTCCCGATTTTTTGCAAACGGGTGTTTACCAGCCAAGGCCATCCGTACCAACGCTTTCAAATGCTATGGATGTAGGTAATCCATCTAATTTTCGGCGACTGGACGACTTGTTTTGTTCCACGTGGAACAATTTTAAGGCGTTGATTCATGGTTTTTCTTTTTCTGATATAGATACAGAAGGGGAGATGAGACGCTTATTTTTTGATAAACAGTATTTAATTGACCCACACGGGGCCGTTGCTTCTTTGGCCTGGACTGCATTTTTAGATGCAAATATGGGACAAACGGCTCAAGGGATTATCATTGAAACTGCTCATCCAGCCAAGTTCCAGGAAGAAGTAGAGCGGATTTTGGATCAAAAAATTGAACTTCCAACTAGTTTGGAGAAGCTTAAGAGTCTTAAGAAAGAGGCTTTTTCTATGGATTCCTCCTTTACAGAGTTCAAAGAGTTCTTATTAAATACCTATTAATGGGAGTATATAGATGTTCCACGTGGAACATCTCCCTAACCATTGGAACAAATAATAACGGCTTGCCCTATTCCAGGGGCCTTGTTTTGCTGTATATGTGTAGTTTTGCAGGCAGAATAATTAAAACTTTAATGATGAAAAGATACCTTTTGTGTCTGCTTGGCCTTGCCGGTTTTCTGGTTGGCCAGGCTCAACCGACAAATGAGAACAATAATAAGTTTAGGCAATTGTATGATAAACTCCCCACTCCAAATGTTTATCGGTCTGCATCCGGTGCGCCGGGGCATAAGTATTGGCAACAAAAAGCTGACTACCTGATTGAACTTGAATTGGATGATGCTTCGCAGAAAATTTATGGAACAGAGAAAGTAACCTATCACAATAACTCGCCAGACGAATTGACTTATCTCTGGGTGCAGTTAGATCAAAATTTTCGGGCAAAGGATAGTGATTCTTATAAAATAGCACAATCAGAGATCAGGGATCAAATGGATCTGCGAGCCTTGCGCCGCTTGGAACCTGATTTTGATGGTGGATTTAAGATCGATTATGTGCAAGATGGGTCAGGAGGGGCATTGCCTTTTACCATTGTTAAAACGATGATGCGGGTTGACCTCCCAAATGCGTTAGCACCCGGAGCTTCCTATACCTTTCAAGTGAAATGGTGGTATAACATTAATGATCGGAGCAAAATGGGTGGACGTTCTGGTTATGAATATTTCCCGGAAGAAGAAAACTACTTATATACTATTGCACAATTCTTTCCTCGGATGGCAGTGTATATTGATGATGAAGGCTGGCAAAATAAACAGTTTTTAGGAAGTGGTGAGTTTACATTAACCTTTGGCGATTATGATGTAAAGCTTACTGTACCAGCTGATCATTATGTTGCGGCAACCGGCGTTTTGCAAAATGCGAAGGATGTCCTGAGTAAGGAGGAGCAAAAACGTTGGGAACAGGCGCGTCAATCTTTTGATGAGCCTGTAATGATTGTAAATCCGGAAGAGGCTTTAAAGCATGAACAGGCTAAATCAGATAAGAAAAAGACCTGGCACTTTAAGGCAGAAAACGTAAGAGACTTTGCATTCGCTTCTTCCAGGAAGTTTATCTGGGATGCAATGGCTGTCAAAATGAGCGACAAAACCGTGATGGCCATGTCTATGTATCCGAAGGAAGGGAATCCGCTTTGGGAAATGTATTCAACGAAAGTGGTCGCACATACCTTAAAATGGTACTCCCACTATAGCTTCGATTACCCTTATCCGGTGGCATGGTCTATTCACACAGATAGAATTGGGATGGAATATCCTATGATTTGCTTTAATGGTGGTCGGCCGGAAGCCGATGGAACTTATTCTGAGCGGACAAAATATGGGATGATTTCTGTTATTATTCATGAAGTCGGACATAATTATTTTCCGATGATCGTGAATTCGGATGAGCGTCAATGGACCTGGATGGATGAAGGCCTAAATACCTTTCTGCAATATCTGACCGAACAACAGTGGGAACGGGATTATCCCTCTCGTCGCGGCCCTGCAGATAAGATCGTAGAGTATATGAAAGGGGATAAAAGTAAGATTACCCCGATCATGACAAACTCTGAAAGCTTATTCCAGTTTGGTAATAATGCGTATGCTAAACCAGCAACAGCCCTGAATATTCTCCGTGAAACAATTATGGGGCGCGAGTTATTTGACTTTGCGTTTAAAACCTACTGTGTTAGATGGAAGTTTAAACACCCATCTCCGGCAGACTTTTTTAGAACAATGGAGGATGCTTCGGGCGTTGACCTGGACTGGTTCTGGAGAGGTTGGTTTTATACCAATGATAATGTTGATCTGGCCATCACCAATGTAAGGTGGTTGCAATTGAGTAGTGGCAATCCGGAACTGGAGAATGCCCTGACCGCAACTCAGCAAGCGGATGCTCCCATCAATATTAGCACCATCAGAAATGCTCAGGAAATTGAAAAAACACAGGATGAAATAGATACCAGCCTTCGGGATTTTTATACAGACCGGGATCCACTTGCTGTAGATGTGATCGATCAGCGAACATATAAAAGATACTATGAAAGCCTGGACGAAGAGGAGAAAGCCCTGCTTGACTCGGGTAATAATTATTATGAATTGACTTTTCAGAATATCGGTGGTTTAGTCATGCCACTGATTGTCGAATTCAGGTTTGAAGATGGTGGAACACAGCTTTTTTATATCCCGGCCGAAATTTGGCGCTTCGGAGAAGAACAAGTAAAAAAAGTATTTGTTACAGATAAGGTTGCTGTAGAAGTCGTACTTGATCCATACCTGGAAACAGCAGACGTAAATACAGATAACAATTATTTTCCAGCTCGAACCAGCCTGGACCGCTTTGAGCTTTTCAAGCAAAGAAACCCTAAATCTGAAGAAAACCCTATGCAGCGTGCAAAGCGGGTAGAAGACCAATAAATTTTGTAAGTATTTGATATTCAGTTGTTTGCAAAGGATCGGAGAAGTTTTTTCCGATCTTTTGCTATATAATCAAGGGGGTTTTAGTATAATGCGGCATCATAAACAGTCCCCGATAAAATTCTATGCAAGATTACATTAATCCGAAGCTGATATTAGAGTCAAGTGCTATGGAACCAGGACAGGTTACCTGGCAGAGTCCTTCAAACCTGGCCATTATTAAATATTGGGGGAAACATGGAAGACAATTGCCCAGAAACCCTTCTATTAGTTTTACGCTACAGACATCTGTAACGCAAACGCAAATAGATTATAAACCAAGGGAAGTGGCAGGGCAGGGGGTTTCGCTGGAATTTTTATTCCAGGGAGAACCCAATCCAGGTTTTGGTGAAAAGCAAAAAATATTTATGGAAAGTCTCCTGGATATTTTTCCATTTCTAAGTCAGATGGATCTAACGATCCGATCGGGGAATTCATTTCCACACTCTGCCGGAATTGCTTCCTCAGCCTCCAGCATGTCAGCCTTGGCTCTTTGCCTCTGTTCTATCGAAGACCAACTTTTTGGAACACTGGGCGAGGATGATGCCTTTGACCAAAAAGCATCTTTTGTCGCTCGGTTGGGATCAGGAAGCGCTTGCCGATCTATTTATGGAGGCATGGCACTCTGGGGAAAAACGGGTGAAGTAGCTGGAAGTACAGATGGTTGGGCCATTCCGATGGTAGAAGATATTCACCCCGTGTTTCAGACATTCCATGATGATATAATGATAGTGAGTAAGGAAGAGAAAAGTGTATCCAGTCGAGCGGGTCATGGTTTAATGGAAGAAAACCCATTTGCAACACCACGGTACGAGCAGGCCAATAGACGATTACATGAATTATTGCCAGCATTACGTCAGGGCGACATTGAACAATTTGGTCGGATAGCAGAGGATGAAGCACTTAGTCTGCACGCGCTGATGATGACCTCAAATCCATCATATGTGCTAATGCAGCCAAATACTTTGGAGATGATTAACCGGATACGCAGATTTCGGGCAGAAACAGGACATCCGGTGTATTTCAGCCTGGATGCCGGACCAAATTTGCATCTTTTGTATCCGGAAGATGCGATTCATGAGATTAGACCGTTTATAGATGAGGAACTTGGTCCATTATGTGAAGAAGGAGCCTGGTTACCAGATTGGGTTGGTGAAGGCCCGGAAGAAATTTAAAAAAAATATGTCGCGCAAACTCATGCTTATTTTTAGTCTCCTTCCTTTTTGGGGATGTAAAGCCCAGATTCCGGAAAACCGACCGGAAGTAAGAGAAACAGCATTCGATTCAGAATTGAGTAGCCTGCTAAGTTTTTCTGTACCGCTCCTTGGTGTAAAAGAATTGCGTGACTCCAAAGGCAAGTATATCATTTTGGATGCCAGAGAACGAGAGGAGTATGATGTAAGTCATATTCCCGGAGCAATTTTTTTAGGCTATAATGATTACGATAAAGCCCTTTTGGAAGGACTTGACAACAACAAGCCGGTATTGCTTTATTGTTCGGTTGGCTATCGTTCTGAAAAACTTGGAGAAAAGCTTCAAAAAATGGGGTTTACCAATGTGTATAATCTCTACGGAAGTATTTTTGAATGGGCGAACCAGGGTTATGAATTAGAAACAAATTCCGGCCAGGCAACAAACAAAATTCATACCTATAATAAGAAATGGTCGAAGTGGGTTCAAAATTCGGAATTTGAAAAAGTGTGGTAATCCAATCTAAAACCTTGCCGCTACTCTTCCTTTTTAGTCTGCACTTATTTGCCTTTCAAACAGCGGCCCAAGACATAAATTTATCCTCGCAGGAGGTTAACGAAGACCTGACTGTTTTTTATACCACCCTTAACGAGGCACACCCAGGTATTGACCTTTACTTTGATGAAGCGAAATTAGAGCTGGCATGTGAGCAACTATTTCTTCCAAACGATAGCACCATTTCTATCTTGGCGTTTTACAGGAATCTCCTTTTTATTGTTAGTGAATTGGAAGACGGGCATACAGATTTACAATCTGGAAAGCGCTTTTATGGAGCCACACCTAAGTCTAATTTATTACTCCCTTTTAAGGTAGATATCATTGAAAATCAGGTATATATAAGGGATAACCTTTCTGACGATCAGGATATAATCCGCTATTCTGAATTAATAGAAATTAACAATAGGCCGACGGCAGACATATTAAAGACGCTTTATGCACTTACGCCGGCAGACGGGAATAATATCCATTTCAAGCGTGCGTATAATGAAGTTATTTTTAGCAGGCAGTTGTCTAAATTAATTGAGTCCTCCCAGTATTACGACTTGATCCTGAAAACGCCAGATGGTGAAAAAACCTACGCCAAAAGGGTTTTAGGAATTTCTGACGCTATTTTATATACAGAAAACCAAAAAAATCCCCCCCTATCGTTTAGCCTAGATGCTGCTGAAAATTATGCTGTATTAACGATAAATACTTTCCAGTATAAATTAATTCTGGATGCCGGGCAGGATTTTAATGCATTTCTGGATGCCGCTTTCAGGGAATTAAATCAAAAAAAATCGACCATTTAATAATCGACTTGCGAGAAAATTATGGTGGTGAAAGCATCTTTGCACTAAATCTCTATTCGTATATAAGCACAGGCACCTTCCAGGCAATAAGCCACAGTCTTACAAAATTAAGTGGTCCAATAACTTATGCAGCGTATTCAAATTATCCTCAAGGAAATTATCCTTTTTTGAATACCCATAAAGTGAGCACCCTTGGAGATTCATTGCTGAAATTGTCAGGTGGCATTGATTCAAAAAAATCGTATGACAGCGATTTTATTTATTCAGGCCCGGACGCTAAGCCCCTGGATATTTCGAATAATAAATATACCGGAGCAGTGTATGTTTTAACGGGTGGTATGACCTTTTCAGCAGCATCTACCTTCGTGGCAATGGTTTATTCAAATGACCGTGCCACAATAATTGGCGAAGAAACAGGTGGCGCTTATGGCGATTTTTGTGGGGGAGGCTTTTTAAACGTAACGCTACCGAATTCAAAATTTGTGCTGCAAATTCCGTTCATGCGGAGAATAAAATCCATCAAGCCATTAATCGATCAGGGGCGTGGTACGATTCCGCATTTTATCGTGGAGGAGAATCTTAATTCAAAATTGGAAAAAAGAGATATAGAAATGGAGCGGGCGTTGGAGCTAATACGGGAATAAAAAAGGCCGACAAACTCGTCGGCCTTTTTTATTGTTTTTTATTTATTAACCGTTATTCGTTCGAGATAATTAGTTTGTTTTCCACGAATTTCCAGGAAATAAATTCCAGTGGGTAGCGTGGGGATATCTAGAT
>JAGQWR010000117.1 GCA_020437105.1 Saprospiraceae bacterium | reverse complement strand
TTGATGATTTGGCAGCAGCACTGGGAACCGATATTGCCGGACTTCTTGCGCTCCCTAACTTAGCTGATGTACTTCTTTATCATGTACTTGGAGCCACAGTACCATCTTCTGCTGTAAGCAATGGTTTAATTGCGCAGCCTTTAAGTTCAACTAATACATTGAAATTTACAGTTACTTCAGCATCAGATGTATTTGTAAATCAGGCACCAATTACCGGATTTGATATCACCGCAGCTAATGGCGTTGTTCATATTTTGGACGCAGTTGTTTTACCTGTAGAAACAGTAGTTGATATTGCCATCGACAACGGTTTTACATCCTTGACCGCAGCCGTAGCAACAGCAGAATTGTTGCCAGCTTTAACAAATCCACTTGCACAATTCACCGTTTTCGCGCCAACAGATGCAGCTTTTGATGATTTGGCAGCAGCACTGGGTACCGATATTGCCGGACTTCTTGCGCTCCCTAACTTAGCTGATGTGTTACTTTACCATGTACTTGGAGCCACAGTACCATCTTCCGCTGTAACTAATGGATTAATTACGCAGCCTTTAAGCACAACCAATACTTTGAAATTTACCGTAACATCAACATCAGATGTATTTGTAAATCAGGCACCAATTACCGGATTTGATATCACCGCAGATAATGGCGTTGTTCATGTTTTGGACGCCGTTGTTTTACCTGTAGAAACAGTAGTTGATATTGCCATCGACAACGGTTTTACATCCTTGACAACAGCAGTAGTAACAGCAGAATTGTTGCCGGCATTAACAGATCCACTTGCGGAATTTACCGTGTTCGCTCCAACAGATGCAGCTTTTGATGATTTGGCAGCAGCACTGGGCACCGATATTGCCGGACTTCTTGCGCTCCCTAACTTAGCGGATGTACTTCTTTATCATGTTCTTGGAGCCGAAGTACCTTCTTCAGCTGTAAGCAATGGATTAATTGCACAGCCATTAAGCACCACAAATACATTGAAATTTACAGTTACTTCAACATCAGATGTATTTGTAAACCAGGCACCAATTACCGGATTTGATATCACCGCAGATAATGGCGTTGTTCATGTTTTGGACGCAGTTGTATTACCTGTAGAAACAGTAGTTGATATTGCCATCGACAACGGTTTTACATCCTTGACAACAGCAGTAGTAACAGCAGAATTGTTGCCGGCATTAACAGATCCACTTGCGGAATTTACCGTGTTCGCTCCAACGGATGAAGCTTTTGATAATTTGGCAGCTGACCTGGGCACTGATATTGCAGGAATTCTTGCCCTACCTAACTTAGCGGATGTACTGCTTTATCATGTAGTTGCCGGAACAGTATTGTCAACAGATTTGTCAAACGGAACGGTTACCACGTTGAATGGTGCTGATGTAACAGTAGATATTACTTCCGGAGTGATGATAAATAACTCAAATGTAACTACTCCGGATGTATTAGCAGATAACGGAGTAGTACACATCATTGATGCTGTATTAGTTCCAGGACCAGTTTCCACTAATGCAGTTATTATTGAAAACATCGCTTTGTTTCCAAACCCTGCATCGAATGAAATTCGTTTCAATACTACATCAAGCGTTGAATTCGAAGTTATTAGTGTGAGTGGTTCAATAGTAAAAAGAGGTGTTTCAGCTGATGGACTAGTTGATATTTCAGCACTTCAACAAGGAAACTACTTCATCCGATTTATTGAAGGTGAAAAAATTTCCCTGGGGAAATTCAGCAAAATCGACTAAGTAACCTTTTATCGGGTTAATTAGCTTAGACAAGTGAACCGTTAATTTATAACACGGTTAGTAGATTTTGAAAAAATAAAGGAGGGTTGGTAATTCAACCCTCCTTTTTCGTTTACATTGCTAAATCAAATTTTATCTCCGTTTCTATTTATTCTCTGCAACTCTGCGTGATAAACCTGCTTGGGTTATTTATCCAATTATTCCAGAAAAATTGTACGCATCCGTGGCAACTGTTTTCCAGTCGATGAGTGCAACATTAAAATCATCCGTTACCTCAAATGGGTTTTTATTGAAACTGATTTTATTTATAGCATCAATAGCATTACTTATTTCCGAGAGCAGAGTACCAAGGGATCCATTTACAAATGCCACATTTTTCAGCACCGTATTTGTCCATTCTTTATTAAAAAAAACTTTGAAGGCCTCCATATCATTCCAAAGAGCCTGAGCATCCGGGTTCTCCTGACTCAACTCGCTCAGCTTCATAGAATTCGGAAGAACCTGATTTTGATTCCATTCCGCCGCTTTTACATATTTATCAGAATTACTCATGTAGCTATCAATGGCCTTTAGATCTATATTGACAAGTTGTCCTTTCAGCGTGGCGGTGCTTATCGAATCATGCAATGCACTTAAAATTTCGGTAAATGCGGCTACATCTCCATCTGAATATTTTCCATTTTTAAACGCAGGAGACTGAGCCTGCAATTTTTCAATACTTGCCGGAATGGTAACATTGCCAATAGTCGCTAATTCGAGGGCCATTGCTTTTAAATTCGGAATATCCGTACCGCACCAGGTATCTGCACAAGATTGCAAGACATCAATATTTAAGTTAGGGTAGCCAATCTGTATGAGGCCTTCATTAACGGAGTCGAGTGTAGCGCTTTTCATTAAAGCTATTCCACTCATGGTGTTATAAAGATTAGACCAGACAACGGACGGCAGTCGAAAAAGCGAAGTATCCGGGTTAGACAAATTTTGGGGGCTTAGGCTAATGTTTACAGTTTCCATCATTTAATTTAATTTAATTGAATAACCAGGTCAAAAACCCCATCGGTGATGTTATAAAAAACAGTGTCCTGTCCATTGAAAATGGGCGAGTCAATCACTTCCCCCGAATAGGTCCCCTTGAGATGTCCTCCGTTTTCCAGATTGACTTCGGATAATTCTAATGTCCCTGAGTAGGCGTCATAACCGGGAATTGTAAATGAAGCACAGAGCTCCCCTATCTGGGCATCACAAGCTGGATCATTGCTTTGATATTGACCAACGGTAAGATCTTCGTCAGGGCTGCTTATCCAGAATATAATCAGACCATGATAACCTACCCCATTTTGAATATTAAATTCACCTATTGCCTCTATTCTCGACATCTGCGTGCCATCCCCTAAATCAACTCTCATCAGGTTATCAATATCTGATTTTCGAATGACCAAATCATAGGATTGGCCCTCAAATGTATAGGAGAAAGTGCCAAATAAAGCGGTCTCTTCCTCCATCGGATCTTCCAGGATGGGATCATCATCCTGGAAATCACATGATGCAAACAAGGCAAGCAAAATAAAAGAAAGGGTAAATAACCGAAGAGTCATATTAATTAATTTTAGGTTACATTATTCAGTTCCGCTTCAATTTTCTCCAAAAGATCCTTATTACTTTTTAAGCACCTTTCATTTCCTTTCAACACTAAATAATAGGCACCTTCAACACTTGTAATGATATTTGCAATTAATGGATTGTCTAAAAAATCAGTATTCCCGAAACGTAATTCATTGAAATTTATATGGTAAATAAAAAAATCTCCCAAGTATTTTTCATGAATTTTTTCGATTCTTTCATAATCTTGTAAAACTATTTTGTGTAGGGCAAAATGTTCTTCCAGGCTTCTCCTCAATTGAAAGTTTCCAATCAATTTCATATCTCCGGAATTAATCAAGGTTTGATAGGTAGAATTTTCCGGATAAAAATTAACCAGCCTGGCAAGTTCAAATACTTTTCTGATAATTGTATCTCGCCGTCCTGGATCCTTCCCTAAAAAGGGTTTTACCATTTCAATAGTTTTAAGCTTTTCATTTACGGCTTCCTGATTTCTTTCAAGTTGACTAATTTCCTGATTGATATCTAAAGCCAGATTTTCAAGATACTGTTTCTTTTGAGTACTGTTCGCTCCTCTCTCCTTCCAGTTATTTAATGCAAATGCCAGGCTGATACCAATTATCACAATTAATACTTCCCCAATTGCATATTTCCAGTTTATTTTCATCCAGGCACTTTATTTAGGAGTTAAACCACCAACTTCTTTCGTTTGGCTATACCCGTAACGAAAAGCATAGGTGACGCCTTAGTATCAGGGATCCAATTACTCAGGAGCAAATCAGAAATTCCCAATTCATTACGATTCGGATATATAACCTCAAGTTCTATATAAGATTTCAAATTTGCAAATGAAGGGATCTGGGTTGGCACCCAAATCCCAGACATATGGGGAGGAAACTACCCTAAAAAGAAAGCGGGCATCTCCAGTAATGGAATGCCCGCTTTCTTTTTAATTAAAGTTTTTTAAACTATACCCGAAACGAAGTGGTTTGGGAAAGTTAGCGCGAAGCCAATGTGGTTGTCAACTAGGCGCAAAACGTAGGCGACGCCTTAGCGTCGGCGAGGCTTTGCAACAAAGTGGACAGCCGCAGTGGCAAGTGAAAACGACTCAAATCATTTCGCTTCGGGTATA
>JAGQWR010000116.1 GCA_020437105.1 Saprospiraceae bacterium | reverse complement strand
CGGTTGGGTCTATTGCCTTCGGCTTTGGTCTATAGTTCGCTGCGCGAAGGTTTGAATCGTTTAACGCGTTTAAAACGTGGATTCTCGACCCTAGCCCCTCCACCGGGCGTTAGCCCAAATCAACTCTAAACTCGGCTACGCCCTCTAGACCGGGCGCAGCCCTTAGACCGTGAAGCCTGCAGGCAAACTAGACCGGGCCAAAGGCCCTAGACTCTCCCCCAGAAAACTAAAAATCAAAAATTCGTTCTCTTTTTCTTCCACCTCTTATGCGACCAAAGCCAATCTTCCGGCTTTCGCCGAATAGTCATTTCGAGTTGTTGGAAATAGGCGCGGGTGATAGCTTCCACCTCGGTGGTGGCAGGCTGATCACTTAAGCAGGTAAACCGAATGTCGTAAAACCCGCGTTTTTGGCGCTGGATATCCATGAAATAGACGGGCATGTTTAATTTTCGGGCCCAGATGTCGGCGCCTTGCAGGCAGGCGGTATCCTGATGAAGGAAGGTGAGCCAATGCGCTTTCCGCGAATTCGACGGACTTTGATCGGACATGAATATAAAACCGACAGGTGGGTTCCAGGTTTTGTCAAGCGCGGTGCGGGTTTCTGTGATCGGACAAAGTTGTAAGCCAAAACGGGTGCGGCGGGCTGCCGCAAAAGCTTCTACTTTCGGATTTTTTAAGGGTTTGTAAATGCCCACAATGCCGTGTTTCAGCGGCAGCGGCAGGGATAATACCCCCCATTCCCAGTTGCCATAATGGGCTGGCATAAGGATCACACTTTTGCCTGCCTCCCAGTCGGCATCCAGTATTTCCGGATTGCTGTAGTGGTAGCGCTTTTTGATTTCCGCTTCTCCCATGCTCAGGCCTTTGAGTGATTCCAGCAGGATATCGGCCAGGTGCAGGTAAAATCGGGCAGCGAGCCCTGCTATCTCCTTAGGTGATTTTTCCGGAAAGCTCTTTTCCAGATTCCGGAAAACAACCGCACGCCGATAGCGCACGATCCGAGAAAGGACAAAGGCTACCGCGTCGGCAAGCAGGTATAATACCCGGAAGGGAATCACCGCAAACAGTGCCGTAGCTATTCGGAAACCAATGTACTCTAACAAGTAATTTTTATGTTTTAATTTTTAGTTTTTAATGCCATGCTAAGAATTAAAAATTAAGCATTAAAAATTATTTTTTTCGGTATTGCGCCTCAATCCGGTAATTCCATAATTCTACTCCGTCAGTGTCGTAGATAGTGATGAGCATTTCGCGGGAAGTACGTGCTCCGGTGATTTCGAGAATCCCAAAATTGCGGTCGAAGACGGCGGTGCCGTCAACGAGGTTGTCATTTACCTCATCCGATCCGCGGGGATAGCCGGAGGTGAGTGGGGAAACAGTTAGATCGTAAATCACGTTTCCGTTAGCAAATTCTTTGCGGCAGAGCTCGGTATGGTGCCGATCGCCGGTTAGGAATACCACATTTAGGATGCCTTCTTCTTCAATACGTTGCAGTAGATATTCACGCTCCTCCGGATACAGGCGCGCGTAATTTTCATATACTTCGGCATCACTAAGTACCTGACAGCCAACGGCTACAAATTTCCAGGTGGCCCCACTGGATACCAGGGCGTCGATGACCCATTCCAGCTGATCCTCGCCGAGCATGGTACGCTTGGTCGATTTCCGATAATTTGGTGCGCGGAAATATCGGTTGTCAAGCAGGAAAAAGTCGGCATCCCCCCAGTGGAAAAAACTGGTAACACCTGCCTGTCCGTTTACACCGTAAGACGGGTTGCCCCAGAAAAGTTTGAATGCTTCGAGAGTCAGGTCTTTGTGTATATAGCTTCTGTCGGAGTCGTTCGGACCAAAATCGTGGTCGTCCCAGATCGCGTAGTTGTGGGTGGATGCCAGCAAGGCCTGCATTTCCGGCAAAGACCGGGTATGTGTGTTGCGATGCAAAATGCCCGTTCGGGAATAATAATCGACTTCTCGTAAATAGGTATTGTCGCCCAACCAGAGCATGAGGTCGGGGTCCATTTTGTGGATGCTTTCGAAAATGCCATACTCGCCGCCATAACTGTTGCCGGGACGGTCGTAAACTTCTTCGTTTACATAGGCACAACTCCCTACTGCCATTTTGATCACAGGCGGATCATGGCGCCAATCCCACAATTCCTGAGATTGGAATTCGGTAGGATAGGGGAGGTTTACTGCCTGGTCATTGATGTATAACTGGTAGCCGTATTTTTTGTCGGGCACAATCTGGTCGGCGATCAAATGCGCAGTGAAGGCGTCTTTTGCCTGGGTCTGTTTTTTGCTGGTGACATAGCGCGTTTGCGGCGCTTCCAAATCCCAATAGGCAAAATAAACTTCTGCCGAGGCGTTTGTCTGTACCCAGAGCATCGCTTCCATCATTTCAGAATAGCCCACCATCGGACCAGACTGCAACAGGGTGTTTTGGCCAAAAATCGGACTGCTTAGCAGGACCAAGCAAGCAAAAAAGAGGGATCGGATCGGGCGCATAATGTTTTTTTTGTTTAAATCTACACGCTGTATGTCATTATCTGGTTGGAAAGAGCTTGATTTTTTTGTTAACTATTTCTGTACACACCAGGGACGTACCATTTGTGCCAGCCCGTCTTTTCCGTA
>JAGQWR010000115.1 GCA_020437105.1 Saprospiraceae bacterium | reverse complement strand
CATCCGGAAGGTTATCTGGAAGCTTTCGCGAATATTTATAAGAATGTTGCCTTTTGTTTGCAGGCAAGGCTGCAGGGTGAAAAACCGGATCCGATTTATCAGGATTTTCCGGGAGTGCGTGACGGATTGCGCGGGATGGTGTTTATCGAGAAGGTCGTGCAGTCTGGAAAGCAGGGCGCAAAATGGGTGACGGTATAGTAGTGATCAGAAAAAATATTTTGTAGTAGAAGAATACGAGCAGCATGAAAACAATCAAAGGCCCCGCCATTTTTCTGGCTCAGTTTATGGGAGATGCGGCCCCGTTTAATAGTCTGGATAATATTTGCCAATGGGCAGCTGACCTTGGCTATAAAGGCGTGCAGATCCCTACCTGGGAGTCCAGGCTGATTGATCTCCAAAAAGCAGCAGAAAGCAAAACCTATGCGGAGGAGTTAAAAGGCCGGGTAGCTTCTTACGGACTCGAAATCACCGAGCTTTCTACCCATCTACAAGGGCAATTAGTAGCGGTGCATCCGGCATATGATCTGCTGTTTGATGCCTTTGCGCCAAAAGAAGTGCATGGCAAACCCGCAGAAAGAACGGATTGGGCGGTTCAGCAATTAAAATGGGCTGCAAAGGCAAGTCAGCATTTGGGTATTGGCGTGCATGCTACCTTCTCCGGTGCATTATTGTGGCATTTGGTTTACCCCTGGCCTCAACGTCCGCAGGGATTGGTGGAGACTGGCTTTCAGGAACTGGCAAAACGCTGGTTGCCAATTCTGCACGCTTTCGCGGAAGCGGAAGTAGATGTATGCTATGAAATTCATCCGGGAGAGGATTTACATGACGGCATTACCTTCGAGCGTTTTCTGGAAGCTACGGGCAATCACCCGCGGGTGAAGATGCTGTACGACCCCAGTCATTTTGTGTTGCAGCAATTAGATTACCTGGCCTACATTGATATTTACCACGACTATATCCGTATGTTTCATGTAAAAGATGCGGAGTTTAACCCCAACGGCCGGTCGGGGGTGTATGGTGGATATGAAAGTTGGGTAAATCGGCCGGGGCGTTTTCGGTCGCCCGGAGACGGGCAGGTAGATTTTAAGGGCATATTCAGCAAGCTGAGCCAATATGACTACGATGGCTGGGCTGTACTCGAGTGGGAGTGCTGCATCAAGTCGCCCGAGCAGGGCGCCCGTGAAGGAGCACCCTTTATTCAGGACCATATTATTGAGGTTACCGAGAAAGCATTCGACGACTTTGCCGGTGGTATGCCGGATGAGGGTTTGAATAAAAAAATTATTGGTTTGGGCTAATCAGGAACCATTTTGCAGGAAAAAAGGCGGTTTTTTCACTAAATCCTCCAGGATTGAGCCCTTTTTAGCAATTCGGGCCAACTCTTCATAAGGGATGCTAAACTGTATTTCGCCTTCTGCATAAGAAGAGATTTCGTAGGTCCCGAACGTAAATGTGAGTCCTTGCGGTAATAGCGCATACACCGGAGGCAGGTAAAATTCATCATCCGGAAAGGAAAATCCGGTGCTTTCATTAATGCTTCCATCTTCCCGTAGATGCATATTGAGCCTGAAGTAGTGTTCTCCAAGTGCTGTCAATTCAGCTTCATTTTCGGGTTGTATCAAGTCCACCAGGTTTAGGGACATGCCGGTTTGGCAATTAAAGTGCCAAAACTTGGTCTGATAATTCCCATGTGCACCGCCGGTAAATTCATATTCCTGGTGGGCGAGAGTCAGTACACGCACATCGTTGAGGGCCATGTTTAATCGCCCCTCATAAAACCAGCCGGGTTCTTCGTCCATAAACTCAAAATCCGACTCTACGTATTCGTGGTATTCATTGAGAAATCTATCCAGAAAGTCCTCCAACGATTTTTCTTCCCCCTGCAGGTTGCTCAGAATGGTTTGGTTGATCCTTTTTCGAACAATATCGGTTACTCCGCCAGTGATGAGTAAGTACTTAACCTCTGCATGTGTACATGTATAATCTTCCGGATCCTGACAATTGCCGTAAGTGCGCAGTAAATGGCGGTTTAAATAAGTAAGGGTGTCTTGTGGGGCAGTAATGATTTTAGCTCCTTGCTTGGAGGATTCTTCTTCGCAAGCAGCCATTGTCAAAATAAACCCAACCAACACCAGTAGGTTTTTCATGGGGTTTGGAATGTTCCGGGATGATTCAGGACGTATTTTAGGAAAGCGAAAAAATCCCAAATATGTTCTAACGTAAACGGTTTAAGAAATAAATTATAATCGACCGCAAAGATATGTAAATAAAGGATGTGCGGCTACTTTCTTATCTATGTCAAATGCCATTTTTTAGTAAAACATTGAAGTTTGAAAAGCGTTCGCTGCGCTCCTGTTTAACGCGTTTGAAACGTTTCTAGACCAGAATAATTCTTAAGTCATAATTTTTAATTTTTATTGAGAACCAACAGGACCACAGGCCAACAGGACCACAGAACCACAGAACCACAGAACCACAGGACCACAGAACCACAGGACAACAGGACAACAGGACAACAGGACAACAGGACAACAGGACAACAGGACAACAGGACAACAGGACAACAGGACAACAGGACAACAGAACCACAGAACCACAGGATCACTATCGAATTCTTAAGTCATAATTTTTAATTTTTATTGAGATCACTAACCCACTAACCCACAGAACCACAGGCCAACAGGCCAACAGGCCAACAGGACCACAGGCCAACAGGACCACAGGACCACAGGACCACAGGACCACAGAACCAACAGGACCACAGGATCACAGGATCACAGGATCACAGAACCACCTTTGTAATACAGATACTTGTCAAAAAAGGCCATTTCGGTATATATTTGTCATCTATGAGAAAATCAACGTATCTGGACATTGTTTGCGGACTGCTGTTCGCATGTATTCCTGTATTTATGTCAGGCCAGTCTTTGGAGACAGGGCCTTCCCAGGTGCTTCGGGGAGAAGTGCTGAACGACTTTAACGAGGAACCGCTTATTGCGGTAATCGTGCAGCTATTTATGGAGCAGGATACGCTGCATACCATAACTGATAGTATTGGACATTTTGCTTTTGAAGAAGTACCCGTTGGTCGGGTCAGTATGCAATTTAATTTATTAGGTTTCAAGCCGGGTAATCTAACCGGGGTATTGGTGGAGTCGGGCAAGGAATCGGTTGTTCAAATAAGCCTGGTTCCCATATCAACCGAGCTCGAAACGATTGTTGTTCAGGAAGACCGGTACAGCGACAAGCCACAGGCAGCCTTTTCTCTGATCACTACCGAGCAAATAAACCGCTATCCGTCTAATTTTTTCGATCCAGGAAGATTTGTAACGCAATTTCCCGGTTGGATCAATGACCATGACGGAGGAAATAGTATCTCTGTTCGGGGTGCTTCTCCGGCTTTTTTTCAATGGCGATTTGAGGGTGTTGAGATGGTAAATCCAAACCACACTGCCAATGCGGGCACATTTGGGGATCGATCAACGCCGGGTGCCGGCGGAATTAATATGCTTTCAGCGGAAGCGACCTCCTCCGCAAATACTTTTCGGGGAGCAGAAACAGATATTCGGTTTAGCAATAGTTTGAGTGGTACGATGGATATGAAATACCGAAAGGGCAATACCACACACCTGGAGAAAATGGTTCGGGTAGGTCTGATTGGTCTGGAAGCGGCATTGGAAGGTCCCTTGAAGGAAGGATCTGAAGCCAGCTATCTGATTCATTATCGATATAGTTTTGTTGGATTACTTGGCGCCCTGGGCGTGAGTTTTGGCGGCGAGGATATTCGTTTTCAGGATTTGAGTTTTAACCTGAACCTGCCGACTGAAAACGCGGGCACTTTTTCGATTTTCGGATTGGGAGGTACCAGTTCAAATGCCTTTATAGGAGATCCTGAATCTGAAGAAACGCCTCTGGAAAAAGATTTTCAGGTCATTGATTTCCACTCCCGTACAGGTATGGTTGGCCTCAAACACTGGGGGCGGGTTGGTCAGTCCGGATCCTGGAATACCCGACTTGGAATATCTGCTCTCGAATCTGATCGTTTTTCCGATACAGCATCCGATACAATTCCCTTCCAAATTCTGGAAGCAGACTCTTTGCAGGAACGTAAGCTGTTTGCCAGTACATACCTGAACTGGGGCGATCTGGACGACGACTTTTTTAAGGTGGGAATCAGTTATTTGCAACGCCAAAGTAATAGTACCGGTCTGATAGATCGCTACCGAAGTGAAGCAGTAAATTATTTGATCGACTCCAATTATGATCTGAGTCTCAATCTGATCCGGGCATTCGGCAGTTGGACCAAAACCTTTGGTTCGCAGTGGGAGTGTTATATTGGATTTAACATCGCTTATTACCCGGAAGGGGATGAGTTTAATCCAGAGTTGCGGGTATATGCACAGTACCAGACCTTAGACCATTTTCATACCTGGAAAGCGGGATATCAGTCCTTTTCACAACTTCCTCCGGCAGAAGCCTATGCCACATTTGGCGCCAATCCACCAGAAAAGAGAATCGTTTTCCCCTTGATGAAAACGGAGTCGATCTCCCTGGACTATTATTGGATGTTGCCCGATAACATGCGTTTTTATGCGGGCATTTATCACAATCTATACTACAATCTGCCCCAATCGGTAGATCCAAAATATGGATTTTCAGCCTTTAATCAGTTGGAGCGCATCCGGGTTGACCCGAGTGCCGTAAGTGATGAAGGAGAAGGGCGTACCTTTGGACTGGATTTGGGCTTGCGGAAAGAATTGAGCGTTGAATGGTTTTACCTGGTATCTGCTTCGGTTTTCCGGTCCTTATATACAAATGCCAAGGGTATCGAATTTCCTTCTCAATTTGACCGTAAATTCAGCTTTTCGGGGACATTGGGCAGGGAGTGGCTAAAAGTGCTGGATGAAGGGCGTACCCGTATTTTGGGTGCCTCTATTCGGCCGGTGCTAACTGGAGGTTTGCGGATCGCACCGATTGATGAAGTGGCGTCTGCTGCCAGTGGAATTACCATTTTTGATTATTCTGACGGATATATTGATCAATTGCCTGCCTATTTCCGGATAGACTTCCAGTTTAGTGTAAATTGGAACAAGCCGGGGCTAAGTCAGCGTCTTTCAGTAGATATTCAAAACCTGACCAATCAGCAGAACCTGGCATTTTATTATTTTGATCAGGTTCAGGCGAAGGTAGTTGAGCGTTATCAATTAGGCTTAATACCAGTATTGAGCTATCGTTTATCGTTCTAAAACAGGATGAGATTTGCCGCTCATGCGTCGAATTATTAATCCCCAACACGTTCTATATTTTGTTGAGTGAAAAATAAATAAGATGAAAAGTATTATCCGTACAACCTTCGCTGTACTCTTACTTGGACTGGGCTTTTTTGCCGGTGTAGCCTGGAAGAACAGTAAGGTGGATTCTACTGCCACAGATGGATCCACACTACAGGATACGGATCAGGTTGACAATCCGGCGCAAGCCCCGGTCTTTGATCCAGGGCAATTACCGGGAGGTTTGATGGAAGAAGAACGGTCCACTATCCAGCTTTTTGAGAATTCCAGTACTTCTGTTGCTTTTATCAATACTACCAACCTGCGGCGCGATTATTTTAACCGAAATGTGATGGAAACCCCGCGTGGCTCCGGTTCGGCTTTTGTTTGGGATACGGACGGCCATGTGGTTACCAATTATCATGTTATCCAGGGCGCAGATCGGGCAACCGTGACACTGGCCAACGGCTCCGTTTATGAAGCTATACTGGTGGGAGAAGCTCCGGAAAAAGACCTGGCGGTACTGAAAATTGATGCGCCGGTTGAAGAACTCCAGCCTATACCTGTAGGTACCTCGTCCAACCTGCGCGTCGGACAATCTGTGTATGCCATCGGTAATCCTTTTGGGCTTGACCAAACCCTGACAACCGGAATAATAAGCGCATTGGGCCGCGAAATAGAATCTGTTTCCGGCATCCCAATCCGGGATGTTATTCAAACGGATGCGGCTATTAATCCGGGCAATTCCGGTGGCCCGCTTTTGAACTCAAGTGGAGACCTCATCGGTGTTAATACTGCTATCATCAGTCCATCGGGTGCTTATGCCGGCATTGGTTTCTCTATTCCGGTTGATGAGGTGAAATGGGTGGTGCCGGATTTGATCCAGCATGGTCGGCTCCTGCGTCCCCGATTGGGTGTAGAGATGGCTACCCAACAGATTCTGCAGCGATTAGGAATCCGGCAAGGTGCCCTTGTCATAGATGTAGTGCCAAATAGTGCAGCTGAGGCTGCCGGCATCCGGCCAACGAGCCGGTATAGCAACGGCAGTATCCGGCTGGGTGATTTGATCCTCAAACTGGATGAGTTTGAGATAACTTCCAATACTGATTTAATTCTGGCTATTGAGCACCACAAGGCAGGCGATATAATTGAGTTGTTGGTAGAACGGGAAGGCGAGCAAATAGTTATTCCGGTCACCCTGGATGAGCCCCGGTAGTCATGGATTTAAAAACCGAAATTCTTCGGGAGCATTCCAAGCCCCAGGCCCTGTATGTTTCAGGTTGGATTGGAAAGAATCCAGATCGATTTGCAGTCCTGATGGATCTTTTTCATAGCTCCGAATACCGTATTGCTCAACGTGCGGCCTGGGTTTGCACCCATTGTATTGATCAACATCCTGATCTGATTAGGCCGTATTTGTCCAATCTGGTTGATCTGATTGAATCACCTGTACACGTTGCTGTGCGCCGAAACGCAGTACGTATTCTCACAAAGGTAGAACTACCCGAAGCATTGTGGGGGCTGGCCGCAGATAAATGTATGCGCCGTGTAGCCGACCCCAATGAAACAGTGGCTGTCAGACGTTTTGCGATGGAAGTGGTCTGGAATATCTGCCAAAAAGAACCCGATTTATCAACGGAGCTGCGCCTGATCCTGGAGGATAACATGGAGTACGGCTCTCCCGGATTCAGAAATTACGGCCAGAAACTGTTGAACAGAATTTTGAAGTCTTAATAGATTTCGCTTCGCGAAGGTTTAACGCGTTTAAAACGTAACATTAACTCACAGGACCACCGGATCACACTCAAACTATCTCGTTGATCCTCCGCTGCGCGTCGGGTGGAGTGCTCGCCTTCGGCTTGCGTGGAGCATCAGCT
>JAGQWR010000114.1 GCA_020437105.1 Saprospiraceae bacterium | reverse complement strand
CCGAATGCGCAGGTTATTTTCTTCCCCTGCAGCTATTTGGGTAGCAGTTAACACACCACGAGCCCCATTATTAAAGCGCAGTAAAATACTGCCGTCGTCATCGAGTTGACGACCGGGAACAAAAGTATGGAGGTCAGCACAAAGCTCTTTAATTTGAAGCCCGCTCATGTATTCAGCCAGGTTCTCTGCATGGGTGCCAATATCACCCATCGCTCCGGCAATCCCTGATTTGGAAGGATCCGTACGCCAGGAGGCCTGTTTTTGTGCACTTTCCTCCAGTCGGGTGGACAGCCAGCCTTGTGGATACTCCACGACCACCCGACGTATATCGCCAAGCTGGCCCGCCCGAATCATTGCCCGGGCCTGCTTCACCATCGGGTAACCGGTATAATTATGGGTAAGCGCAAAGAGCAGGCCGGTTTCTTCGGTTAAAACCACTAAATCCCGGGCTTCTTCCATGGAAAAACAAAGTGGCTTATCACAGACCACATGAAAGCCATGCTGCAGGGCCTCCCGAGCTGGCTGATAATGCATGTGGTTTGGGGTGACGATAGACACAAAATCCATTCGTTCGCCGACAGGCAAAGCGGCCTCCGAGCGAAACATTTCGGAGAAATTAGCGTAACAACGGGCAGGTGGCAGGAAAAATTCAGCACCAGATTTTCGGGACTTTTCCGGGTTACTGCTGAAGGCCCCACACACCAGTTCGATTTGGCCGTCGAGCGCCGCAGCCATTCGGTGGACACCTCCAATAAAAGCACCCTGGCCTCCACCGACCATGCCCATTCTTATTTTCCGTTTCATGCTATTCGTTTATGCAGTCTTAGCGTTTCAATAGTTAGGCATCCGGTGTTTCAATCTTTTCATTTTTAAATACCAGGCCGAAAAGCACAAATACTGCTGCCGCAAATACAGCCGGGAACACCCAGATATTCTTCCAAAGATGGGTATTGTCAGCCAGCAAATTGCTATCCGAAATTTTACCCGCAACCCAAAAGCCAACCAACATTCCCAGGCCATAAGTTGCCAGGGTTATTAAGCCTTGTGCTGCGCTTTTAATCTTCGGCCCTGCCTTTGAATCCGTGTAAATCTGGCCGGATACAAAAAAGAAATCATAGCAAATCCCGTGCAAGGCAATGCCCATAATGAGCATAAACGACAAGGAGCCTGCATCACCAAAAGCAAAGAGTAAATAGCGTAATGCCCAGGCAGCCATGCCCAGCAAAAGCGTTGTTTTTATCCCATAGCGCTTAAGAAAAATGGGAAGCAGAAGCATAAAAACTACCTCGGAGATCTGTCCCATTGTCATCTTACCCGTCGCATTTTCCATGCCGACCTCAATCAGAAAAGGATTGGTTTGCTGGTAATAGAATGCCAGGGGAATACAGATCAGAATAGATGAAATAAAGAAGGTCAGAAAGTTTCGATCCTTCAATAAACCAATGGCCTCGAATCCCAGTATATCTCGGATGCCTACTTTTTCACCCTTATCCACCTTCGGAGGCGTTTTTGGCAGGAAGAAGCTAAAAACACCCAGTACCATTGACGCCGATGCCGCCATTAAAAAAGTGTTTTTCAGGGCACCGCCGGCGATTGCTTCCGCGGCATCCCAACTAAAGAGGTAACTAATAGCCAGCCCGGCAACGATCCAACCGATGGTACCCCATACCCGTATCGTGGAGAATTCTTTGGCCGGGTCGCTCATCTGATTGAAAGAGACTGAATTTACCAGTGCGAGTGTCGGCATATAAGCAATCATATACCCTAGGACATATGGATAAAACACGGCATAATCGCTTGCATTTGCCATTTGATACATCAGGAATGCGCCTATTAAATGCAATACTGCCAGAATGCGTTCTGCATTAAAAAAGCGGTCGGCAATGAGGCCAATGACAAAAGGCGCAATAATGGCTCCCCAGGACTGTGTGGAAAAAGCCTGCCCTATCTGGCCACCACTGGCCTGAAGGTTGCTCCCCAGAAAGGTCCCCAGGGTAACAAACCAGGCTCCCCAGATGAAAAATTCCAGAAACATCATGAAGGATAGCTGGACTCTGGTAATCGCTTTCATACGTGTTTATTAAAGTTGGTCTTTCGTTTGTTTTTATTACTATTGCACCGGTTCCAGAGACTTAATCTTAATATTCCGGAACCAGACCTGATCACCATGGTCCTGGAGGGCCAGAGATCCTCCAAGCGATTTACCAAAGTCGGGATAATCCTTCCATTTACTGTTGGCGAGCATCTCCGTCCACTCCGGAGTTGCCATTTCAAATTCCACCAGTTTACGTCCGTTGAGCCAATGCTCTACATGGTTTCCTTGTTTGATCAACCGGACCTGATTCCAGTTTCCTGCCTGATAAACTGCTTCGTATTCGCATTCGATCAGGTCGTAGAGATCGCCGGCACGGTGTTTAGGGTATTTAGCATCCGGATGACAGGTATTGTCAAGCACTTGCATTTCAGGGCCCGTCATCCAGGGATCTGAATACTTAGGATCTTCGACTACATTATAGATGACACCGGAATTTCCACAAGCCTGAATTTTCCATTCCATGCGCAATTCATAGTTGTCAAACTTACCATCTGTAACGATATAGCCGCCATCTTTTACTTCCCAGCCGCCCTCAGCTTTTGGTGTGGTGGTAAGTGTGATTGCACCATTCAAAACCTTCCAATTGGCTCCGATTTCACCTCCGTTATAGCGATGCCATCCGTCAAAATTTGTGCCATTGAAGAGCAATTCCCAACCGGCGGCTTTTTCCGCGTCATTGAGGCTGTTTGGCGTATTTGCCACAATAGGAGCAGATCTAAATCCATTTTGTCCTTCCGGAATATTATTGAGCGTGTACCAGGCTTCGGTTGTCCAAATCTCGCCACCCAAATCGCTGACCCAAGAACTTGGCAGATGGATGTAAATCAGGTGTTCAGGTTTCATCCCATCGAGCTCGAGGAAAATTTTCTTACGATCGTCTGAAATATTGATCGAACGGATAGCCAAATTTTCTTCGTCCATCTTTGGTCCGCCGTAATTATTGGTCGGCAGATACCACCATTGTTGTACATCATATTCTTTCGGATCTCCTCCAACTCCTACAGGTAGAGGCTCGGTAAATTCAATTTCCATACCATCCGATTTTGCCCGAACTGCCAGCATTTCGAAGGTTGACTTGTCATTGTATTTTAATCGCTGAAGCCCGTACCAAAGTTTTCCGTTTTGGCGCCAGTTGCCGGTCGAACCGATTCCACCTATATACAAAGCTCCATCAGGACCCCATTCCAGGCGATTTACACCTGCTTCCAAGCCCTGGATAAATCGAAAAACACAACCCTGGTATTCCCCTGCAACTTTCTCAACGAATACACGCTTAACCCCACCATGTGTAACTTCACCGTGGATCATTTGTCCGGCGTATGGGCCATCATTCAGATAAGAAGGTGTACTTGGAGAATTGCCAATTTCATCTTGAGGTAACCAAACTACCGGCGGGTCCATCTTTAAATCGGCTGTCCCTTCCGGGTCAACAGCATGCGAACCGAAGAAGGCACCATCCCGCACATGCACAATCTTACTGGCAGGCAACCAGTCTCCCTGATTGTCCGCGATAAACACTTCGCCGTCTTTTCCTAAGCCTACGCCATTGGGTGTTCGGAGGCCATGGGAAATAAACTCTACACTTCCGTCTGCCCGGGAGATCTTCATCGCCTTACCGCGGTCGGGAATTTGTGGTTGTGCGCTTGCTCCACCTGGCAAAATAGCAATGGCTGTGGAAGCATAGAAATATCCATCCTTATAAGCCATTCCGAAGCAGAATTCATGGAAATTGGCAGAGACCCGCCAATCGTTGCTCAGGGTTTCGTATTCATCAATAATCTCATCGCCATCGTGGTCAATCAGATGGGTTAGCTCTTGTTTTTGAAGGACATATATTTCATCATCTACCACTCGCAACCCCAGCGGTTCTGCTAATCCTTCAGCAATTTGTTTGACCGTAATTTTTGAAGGGTCGCCTGATTCCACTCCTTCCAGAATATACACGGGGCCGGCAGCATCCCAGGTACTGACCACCATTCTTCCGTCAGAGAGGAAATCAATGCCTGCTACCTTTGGATAAAAATCATCCGGCCGGGCCTGACTGAGATCATAACTAGGGTGTACTTTTAACAGCATACTGCCATCGCCCGGAATCCGACGTGAGTCAACCATACCGGAAGGATCGATGCCTTCCTGCTGTTTTACATGGTGCATGATAACCGTTGGCGGCACTACTTCAAAAGCACCAGAATCAAAGGATTTCCATTGTAGGGAAAACATTTTACCGCCTGCGTGATTGAAATATTCCATCCGGAACGGATGATATCCTTTAGCTAAAGCCACTTCTCCGTCGATCGGTGTGGCACCATGCAGGCCATCATTATTGATCACCTCATTGTCGCCAATGACTAATCGGGATCCATCATCGCTGATCAAACGAAAGAGATAATTATTTGACTTAGGGATATTGATATACCCTTCAGCTATCACCACAAAATTATCCGGTGTACCGGCCAGGTCTTCGCCCTCTGTATGCAGTGTCGGTATAATCCCTGAAAAAATCGGCTGTGCAGGTACGGGATTCAAATCAGAAAGCTGTACAACTTCGCGGTCATATCCATAGGCACGAGCTACTGCTCCCGGAAATATCTGATTTTCAGCAATGGAATCAGGATCTTGGAAAACCAGGTCTTTCTCAACCGGTGCGGATTCAATAACTGCTAATTTTGATTCTTCCAGGCTGTCGAGACTCATCACATACTCAACCATAAAGCGGATATCTGCATCTGCCACGTTGGCATGATCATTCATGGCCGCTTCTCCCCATACTCCCGAACCACCACTTTTTACCTTCGCTACCAGTGTAGCTACATTTTCCGGTGTATTGCGGTATTTTTTTGCCACATCCATATAGGAAGGACCTACTGTAGCCACGAAGGTATTGTGACATGTTTTGCAATCATTTCGAGCGATCAGGCGGTAGCCAATCGGCCGCTCTGTTTCTTCTTCTGCCCCTTCCACCTTGTTTTGATTTTCCAAAAGTGGTTTGGAAGTGAAGATGGTTGTAAAATTGGTTTCACCATTTGAATTCAAAACCAATTGACCGGTAATATCCAGTCCGTGTAAGCCCTTCGCATCCCGTGGGGTACTTTCTGTTTTGGTCCAGTTTCCGGTAGTTGTAATATTTGATTCCAGTGCAATAGAGCTCAGATTCATGCTCAGTTGCACCTGGCCGCCTTCCGGAACATTTGCTGTTTTGAATGTGCGCTCCAGGCCAGTCAGGCCTTCTGCGGAGGTAATATATTCCGGACGTTCCCAGATATCGATCACATCATTCGGGCTGGCATGCAACTGATAATGCAGCCAAGCTTGGCCCTTTTCAAATTTATGTCCCTTGTATTGGAGACGTGCTTCTGCCGGGTTGCCGTTTTGCAAGTATGTCCAGGGCTCCTTTTGCGTGCTTTCGATCCAGGCATCCCCTAATGAAGAAGGCTGAGGACCATGCACTGTTGTATATACAGCACCGTCAAAATTCACGCCACCTTTCCAGGCTTTGTACAAGCTGCCGTTTTGGGCACTATAAGCCACCCAAAGATTATCGTTTAATGCCAGGGTGACCATCCGGGGCTGGCCATCGAGTACAGAGCGAAATACCCAGGGGGCATTTGCGCGTTCGTAACTGGTTGAGTCAGGGCTACCACAGCTTGCCAGCAAGCAGGTAAGGGCAAGGAATAATTGGCTAATTCTCATGTTTGTGTGGCTTAAAAGTTAAAAACTATCCAAGGATTGATAGGTTCTATGGGGAGAGATCCGCTTAAAATAGCAGTCAACACTTAGCGGTAATAATACACTAAGATATAAATTGATCAGAAAGAAAAGGATTTCTTAGATTAATCTTGAGCCGATGACAGCTATTTAGCGTTATTTTTCGCTTACAAGCACAAATGCGGGAGGGACGTTGATAGGAACGAAACTGATATTTACATTGCCAAAGACGTTATCGTAGATTTTTTTGGCAAGCAGTGAATAATGCACCTGCACATAACGGCCACCAGATTTAAGCACCGCTTTACACTGATTCACAATTTTATACGCCAGGTCATCCGGAAAGGCCACTAAAGGAAGTGCGGATAGAATAGCATCAACTTCCTTAACACCGTACTGCTCCATGTACATGGCTAATTTTTCAGCCGAATCTTCAATAATGATAAGGCGTGGATCCTTAATTTTTCGTAAATCATCACACATATTAGCCAATAACTCGAAGGCGAAAAGCTTGGCATCAGGCCGCATTTTGCGCAGGATATGGTGTGTGATTACCCCATCTCCTGCACCTAGTTCAACAATATTAGTTACCTGACTAAAGTCGATCTGTTTGACCATGCTCCTACATAGGTATTTGGAGCTTCGAGTAATAGTACCAACAGTTTTAATATTCTTAAATCCTTCTTTAAAGTAGCTAACCTTCTTTTTTCCCATAGTACGTATTCCTGTAAAAATGCCCGGCTGCACCTAGCGATTTGAAAAGTTTTCCAAATCCGGATAAGCACTCGTATAATTCCGGACATCCGCTGCTTGCACCCTTTGCCCGTTGATGTAAGGTACAATAAAAGCATCCAGAAACCCATTCGATTCTAAATCTTTACGCAATTGCTCGACCGAATTAAAGGTCTGGTAAAGTCCGACAGTATATAAGTAAATATCCGAACCAGGCTCCCGCTCAATCATAGCATGTGGGTAGCGTTGCAGGGCATCTCCCTGATACATTTGTCGTTGTGCGCTTATCTGAACCTTATAAGAAAGGCCTTTCGTTGTACCCTGGTAATAATTGTATGCCGGGTTGGCCATTATCGAACTTACATTTGGCACCCGCATTTCCAAGCGGACTGGTACATCAGGCGGATGGATCACGAAAAAATCTACTCGTCGATTCAATCGTTGACCGACCGGATTTGGGTTGCCGTTTGTTTCGTTATTTGCCATAGGATAAGCGCTCCCTACCGACCGAACAAATACATTGGTTTCCGGTACGCCATTGGCAATCAGGTAATCTGCTACCTGCTCAGCTCGTTTGAGGCCGAAAAACAAATCATATTTTTCCGGGTCAGAATTATCCGAATGGCAATTGAGCAATAATTTCATTTGGGGATATTCTGTCAGCATCTGCCCGAGCATACGAAGTGTCCGGTTATTTCTGGCAGTCAGGACTTCACCGGTGGACTCATAAAACAGGGGATCAAGGTAATACTGCTTAATCTCACCGGGTTCAAACGTATCTCCCCCACCTGCAACATCCATCGCGATTACATCTCCACGCTGGGCTTTGTAAGCCGGCACGAGATAAAAAGCCAGTGGCTCTGATTTCCGGGACTGTTCTTTTAGTGCTTCACGGAAGTAAATACCATATAAATCTCTTTTGCCCATTCCCGACTTGCGCCCGGAAGAAAAATACCCTTTCAATCCATCTGCGCTTAGGCGAAAATGCATATCGTTGCCCGGAGAATTAATAGGTGCTAACAGGTTTTCCGGTTCTTTCCATTCCTCTACCCGATCTACATAGAAAGTTCGAAGAATATCAAAACCACCCATGCTTCGATTGGGGTGATTGGAACTAAAGTAAAGCGTCCTTCCATCAACGGCCAAAAACGGAGACGTTTCATCATAGGAAGTATTTACATTTGGCCCCAGGTTCTCCGGTTCTGTCCACTGTCCGTCTCGAAATGAAGACACATAAATATCCAGCCCGCCATAGCCCCCTTCGCGGCGACTGGCAAAAAGCATGATGGTGTCATTATACCAATAGGGTTCTGTATCGCCCAGTTGTGGTGCCATGGATCCATGAAAGTTATCCGAATGGAGCAATTTTTCCTCCAGATTTGTCTTAAATGTATCCACGAGAATATCTCCGCTGTAAAGCGTAAAGCCTTTAAAATAGTATAGCCGGGAACCGGATGCATTAAAATCAAGCACAACCTCATTACGCGGACTATTCAGCAGGTAGCTCAGCGGATTGGCCTGGGTCCATGCGCCGTTATAAACGGCAGTGGTGTACATATCGCTTCGATAGGAACCGTTCGGGTCCTCAAAGCCTTCATCATTTCGCCTTCCGCCGAGTGCCGATTCTCTGGTGGAAGAATAATAGAGGCGATCAGAAAAATTGGGGCTTTGAACTGGCCGAAAGTCGTCTTCTTTGGTATTTACCTGCGGACCCAAATTTTCCACAATCGTCTG
Organism: Saprospiraceae bacterium; assembly: GCA_020437105.1. Classification (GTDB taxonomy): domain Bacteria; phylum Bacteroidota; class Bacteroidia; order Chitinophagales; family Saprospiraceae; genus JAAEZH01. Next base: position 9,468 of record JAGQWR010000114.1, on the reverse strand, counting down.
TGTCTGCATGCCGGAAATACTCAATCCGTAGGCACACCTTAATATTTGGTCTTTTATGACGTCTCGTTCTTCAGCCGTTCCGGCAGAATTTCGGAGATAAAGTTTATAATACTGAACAGCCTCCTTCCAGCTGCTTTGCTGGTGGAAGGACTGAGCCAGAAAGAGCAGGGCTTCTTTATCTGCCGACACTCCTTTCGTATCGATTATATACTGCAGGTAGCGTATAGCTTCACCCAATTGATTGGAATGAAAACAACAGATTCCGATCCGTTTTTTCAGATCAATATCGCCTGGATCTACAGGCTCATATTGCTTATACAGCGCTAATGCTTCCGTATAAAATCCATTTTGGTAAAGGCGGTCTGCTTTCCGTTTGACCTCTTTGTCATCTGGTTGAGCACTCAGTACTACCGAGAGCAAAACCAGAGATAAGAAGGTTGACAAAATTCGTCTTAAGAATAATCCCTTTTTCATTCTCGGGCTATGAATACCAAAAGTTAGAGTGCCTGCTTCGGGTCAAATGCTTCGAGGTAATCACCAACCTTTCTCAGGAATGAGCCACCCAGGAAACCATCCACAACACGGTGATCGTAAGACAAAGACAAGAACATCATATGCCTGATGGCGATAAGATCTCCGTATGCTGTCTCCACAACTGCCGGTTTTTTGCGAATTGCCCCAACCGCTAAAATAGCTACCTGGGGCTGGTTAATAATGGGGGTACCCATGACATTTCCGAAAGTACCTACATTCGTCAACGTGAACGTGCCGCCTTGTATTTCTTCCGGTTTTAATTTGTTTCCACGGGCCCTTGCTGCGAGGTCGTTTACCTGCTTCGTTAATCCGAGCAGATTATATTGGTCTGCGTTTTTAATTACCGGAACAATAAGGTTGCCACTGGGCAAAGCTGCTGCCATTCCCAGATTGATATCCTTTTTCCGAATAATTGTTTTTCCTTCCACAGAAACATTAACCATTGGAAAATCGTGGATCGCTTTGACCACGGCTTCCATAAAAATGGGTGTAAAGGTGATTTTCTCTCCAAACTTCTGTTGGAAATCTTTTTTAACAGCTTCTCTCCAATTTACAATATTCGTAACGTCAACTTCCACAAAAGATGTGACGTGTGGAGAGGTATGTTTTGAATTGACCATGTGATCCGCAATCAGGGTGCGCATCCGGTCCATTTCAATAATTTCGACATTATCCCCGGGTGCAGACACCGACTTCGGCGCTGTAGCTGGCTGTGCCTGAGGAGCAGATTTCAGGATTTGTTCCTGAACACCACCGCCTGCTTTCCGGTCCTCCACATAGGCCAGGATATCTTTTTTGGTCACCCGCCCTTGTTGTCCCGAACCGGAGAGTGCCTCCAGTTCCTGAAGGGGAATATTCTCAGTTTGTGCGATATTTCGAACAAGCGGAGAATAAAAGCGTCCGTTGCCGCCGGTCTTCGGAATTTCAGCAACAGCTGTTGCTGCTTGATTTACCTGAACAGGCTCGGGCTTTTTCGCTACGCCATTCGTATTGGCTGCTGCACCGTTTGAAGCCGGAGCTTCCACTACACTTGGAGTAGGAGTAGTGTTTACTTCTTCACCTTCTGTAGCGATTACAGCTATTGTTGTGCCGATTGCAATGGTTTCATCTTCCTGAAACAGAATTTTAGCGATAGTACCTTTCACGGGAGAAGGAACCTCCGAGTCCACTTTATCAGTAGCAATCTCCAGGATAGTTTCATCCACGTCAACTACATCGCCAACCTGTTTCACCCATTTCAGGATGGTTGCTTCCATTATACTCTCGCCCATTTTGGGCATGATCAGATCCACTTGTGCCATAGAGGATTATTGCTTATTTGGTTAAGGCAGAAAGATGGTTAGGAAAGGACAAAGGTACATGATTTTACAGGTAACCAAAAGATATTTGGCACCAGTATTGGATTTGTGTTTCCTGAAAATGAAACGAATCGCCTGCTTTTCTAGTTCATTCCTGTCTAAATTAAAAAAGTATCGCTGAGAATCACCCGGATAATCAGCCTGCAGGATCGAAAACCTGACTCGGTCAGATCAGTTAATTCAGGATGCCAATTCCAGAATAAACAAGCGCAATTCATTGATTGCTTTGTTGGCAGTATATTCAATATTCCTGGATCGGTCTTTCCCAAGCGACAGTTGTAAGACCTTCGGATTTTCCCGATTTCCAATGGCAATCCATACCGTTCCGACTGGTTTTTCCGGGGTCCCTCCATCCGGTCCCATTATTCCGGAAACGGCGATCCCAACATCTACGCCTGCATTTTCGAGCAAGCCATTAAGCATTTCCCGCACTGTTTCGGCACTAACGGCACCAAATTTTTTCAGGGTATCCGGAGAAACTCCTAGCATATTTTCTTTCAGCCGGTTGCTATACGTAATAAAACTCCCTTCAAAGTAGCGGGAAGCGCCGGGAGTCAGGGTCATTAAGTGGGCGATATACCCGCCGGTACAGCTTTCGGCTGTTCCCATTCGCAATCCTTTTACAATCAATAAAGCTCCAAGCGTTTCTTCCAAACTGCTTAGGCCCTCCCCAAAAACATCTGTTCCCAGCAATGCCCGTAACTCATCTCCTTTTTGCTGCAGGAGTTGTATTTGTTCTTCTGCGTTTCCGCGAATGGCAGTTAGTCGCAAACGCACCTTGCCTAAACTCGGCAAATAGGCCAGTTTGAGCCCTTCCGGAATGGTATCTTCAAAATCAGTGAGTTGTTCTGATATCTGACTTTCACCCTTTCCGGCAGTCAGGATGGTTCGGTAAACGATGGGATGGGTTTCAAAGGTTTGTTTCAGTCTCGGAATAACCTCTTTCTCCATAAGGTACTTCATTTCAAAAGGCACACCGGGCATGGAAACGAGTACCTTCCCATCTTGCTCAAACCACATACCGGGAGCAGATCCCATCTTATTCGTTAGTAAAACAGCGTTCTGTGGCATGAAACACTGGGCGCGATGAGATTCCATCATGGGCCGACCAAAACGTTCAAATAATTTGGCAATATGGTCATGGGTCTCCTGAGAAAACACAAAACCAACTCCATAAAATTCAGCAATGGCTTTCTTGGTAATATCATCCCGCGTGGGACCCAGCCCACCGGTGAGCAATAATACCTCTGCGTCTTCAAATCCCTGTATAATCGCTTTGCGGATTGCCTCATTTTCATCGCCGACAGTAGCTTTCCCGATGAGATCCCCACCAGCTTCTCGCACCGATTCAGCAATCCAGGCGGCATTTGTATCAATGATCTGGCCGATCAATATTTCGTCTCCGATGGTAATTATTCTGGTACGCATAGTATTTGCTTTGACCGTTTGAATCAATTTATTTGTTTGGGTCAACTAAAAATTATTTCCTTCATCCCGAAGGCTTCTTCCCCGGCCTGGTGGCGGATCATTAATTTCCCCTGCGGATTTATTCCGGTAATCGTGCCATTAAAAGTCTGACCATTGGGTCTGGTAAATAGTGCTTCTGTCTGAAACCTCCAGAGTTTTTCCAGGTAATCTGCCTGAAGCTGTTGCAACTTTCCGGCCCGGAGTTGGAGGTAACGCCGTTCGATGGCTACAAATAAATTTTGCTGTAGCAGGGGCAAATCAAACTGACGTCCATTATTCAGCATACACAAAGAACACGCCGGGGTGTTATAGCCTTGGAACTGCGTTTGATTTACATTGATACCAATGCCCAAAATACTATGCTGGATCTTGGCCCCTTGGAGGCCATTATGTATCAGCAAACCGGCCAGTTTTTGTCCGTCAACCATAATATCATTTGGCCATTTCACCCGGACCTGCTGCTCCAGGTATGCTGCAGCCCAGTCTGCCACAGCCAAACTAAGCATCACATTAAGCTCAAATGACTGACGCGGAAGCAGGAAGGTGGGATACAAAATAACACTCTGAAGGAGGTTCAAACCCGCTTCCGACTCCCAATGACTGCCAATTTGTCCCTTTCCGGCTGTTTGAAAGGAGGCAGATATGACAGTTCCCTCAATTGGAGAGCTTTTTGCTATAAGTTCTCTGGCACTTGTATTGGTTGACTCCAATGAGTTGAATTGTTGAAGAACCTTTCCAATAAAAAGGGTGTTTAAGTTAGCCAAGTGAGAGAATTTTTGTAATTTGTTAGGGATGCAAAGTAAGTTTTGCATTAAAGCAAAAACCTAATTTTCCCATTTTCCAAGGATACAATCTATCTTTGCAGCCAATAATTTAACAGTCTGGCGGATTTTATTTTAAATCTGCCGGACAGAAACAAGCAGCTTCAAAGATAAATGGCTTTAATGTTTCACTTATTAACACGTGATAAAAGACAAAAATAACTGCTTTTGAATACTAAAACGGAAGTTAAATCACCCGTCTCTACAGAATCCCTGAACGACCTGATCATTGACAGTATCCAGGACATAAAAGGAAAGAATATTCTCAAACTTGACCTTCGCAAATTAGACGATGCGCCTGCCGAATTCTTTATTATCTGCGAAGGCGACTCTAATACACAGGTTAAAGCGATCGCAGACAATATTCAGGCTCGCCTTAAAAAAGAGGCGTTAACGCTGCCTTCCCACTATGAGGGACAGCAAAACGCGCTCTGGATTTGTTTGGATTATTTCCACATTGTGGTTCATGTTTTTTATCGGGAAACCAGACAATTTTATCAATTAGAAGATCTGTGGAGTGATGCGATCTTTACAGAATACGATAGTTTGTAGGAAGTTATCGGCTTTTTGTCGATTTGTGCTAACGATTTATCGCCTCAGCCGTTGTAAGTGGGATAAAAACAGTTCCACTGCGCTTAATTAGAAAAAATGGAAAACAATAAAAAACCAGATAACGACAAAAAACCGGGAGGTGGCCCTAAATTCAATTCGTATTGGATCTACGGGATCATCGCGCTTTTTTTAGTCGCCTTGAATTTTTACCAGATATCCAGCGTTTCAAATGATCCGATCAAGTTCACCCGCTTTGCCGAAATGGTGAAACAGGGGGATGTGGAACACCTGGAAGTGATCAATGAGAAATATGCCCATGTCTATTTAAAAGAAAATAGCCTGACAAAACCAGAATATGATGATGCTGCCAAAAGCAACATGAATGGTACGCGTCCGCATTACGTCTTTAATATTGGTCCGCCAGAAGTATTTGCTAATCAGTTGAGTGCCCTCAACGATGATATTTCTGATTCCGGCGATCGCATTTATCCCGAATACGTTGAAAAACAGAATTGGCTGGCACCGATCCTAAGCTGGATTCTGCCCATCATCATCATTGTCGCTATTTGGATTTTCATTATGCGCCGCGTGGGCGGTGGAGGTGGAGGCCCTGGATCTCAGATATTCAATATCGGTAAATCCAAAGCCACGCTTTTTGATCAAAATGCCAAAGTAAACATCACTTTTCAGGATGTTGCAGGCTTAGACGAAGCTAAAGGGGAGGTTATGGAAGTCGTTGATTTCCTGAAAAACCCAAAAAAATATACCGCTCTGGGAGGAAAAATACCTAAAGGCGTTTTATTGGTTGGCCCTCCGGGCACCGGTAAAACACTTTTGGCGAAGGCTGTTGCCGGAGAAGCCGGTGTACCGTTCTTCTCTATCTCCGGATCTGATTTTGTAGAAATGTTTGTAGGTGTTGGAGCCAGCCGGGTACGCGATTTGTTCCGCCAGGCACGGGAAAAAGCACCTTGCATTGTATTTATTGACGAGATTGACGCCATCGGTCGGGCACGGGGTAGAAACAGTATTCAGGGCGGAAACGACGAACGCGAAAACACCCTCAACCAGTTATTGGTAGAAATGGATGGTTTTTCAACAGACAAAGGGGTCATCCTGATGGCTGCGACTAATCGTCCCGATGTGCTGGATACCGCCTTATTGCGTCCGGGTCGTTTTGATCGTCAGATTGGCATTGACCGTCCGGATCTTAAAGGCCGGGAAGCGATCTTCAAGGTACATCTGGGCACTATTAAGACCGCAGCAGATATCGAACCGCACGTACTCGCAGAAATGACACCGGGTTTTGCCGGTGCAGATATAGCGAATGTATGTAATGAAGCTGCACTTGTTGCAGCCCGCCGTAATAAAGGTGCGGTTGACATGGATGACTTCAACCATGCACTTGACCGTGTGATTGGCGGATTGGAGAAGAAAAATAAATTTATCTCGCCAAGAGAAAAAGAAATCATTGCCTACCACGAGGCTGGCCACGCCATTGCGGGCTGGTTTCTGGAATTTGCTTCTCCACTTGTAAAGGTGACTATTGTACCCCGGGGAATTGGCACGCTGGGATATGCGCAGTATTTGCCTAAAGAGGAGTATATCACGCGCACAGAGGCCTTGCTTGACCGTATGTGTATGACCTTTGGCGGACGAGCCGCAGAGTCAATCATTTTCGGAAAAGTATCTACCGGCGCCCAAAGTGACCTGGATCAGGTTACCAAAATGGCGTATAGTATGGTTACGGTTTTCGGTATGAATGAAAAAGTGGGGCAGGTTTCCTTTTATGGCATGCAAAACGATCAGTTTAATAAGCCTTATTCGGATGATACCGCCAGCATGATTGACGAGGAGGTACGGCGTTTGGTGGAATCACAATATGAACGTGCAAAAAAACTGCTTACCCAATACCGTCCGGAACTCGAAAAATTAGCAAAGGCACTTCTGGAGAAAGAGGTATTGCTCAAATCAGATGTAGAACGCATGATTGGTGAGCGTCCATTTAAGGACTTGGATCCGGTGGGAGAAGCTGCAGCAATTGCGGAAGAACACGCAGCACAGGCGCAGGAAGACCTTCCGATAGAAATAGAAGAACCTAAAGGCGAGTAAGCCGGAGGATTTCATCGTTTGGAATAAAAAAGAGCGGCTGTCCCACTTGGGGCAGCCGCTCTTTTCGTTAAGTCGGGAGTGTGTGTTAACTCGTTTGTTCTTCCCTGATCAGAAGTTGAAAACCATTGCCGTGGATATTCACGATTTCAATGTTTTCATCCTGTTTGAGGTATTTGCGGAGTTTGGTCACAAAAACATCCATACTTCTTGCGGTAAAATAATTGTCTTCTCCCCAAATCTTGGTGAGCGCAATGGACCGGGGCAGTACATCATTTTTGTACATAGCAAACATGCGCAAAAGTTGAGCCTCCTTTGGCGAAAGCTTTTCTTTAGACTCATCCGGATCACCGGAGCTATAGGTCAATATTCGCAAGGGATAATTGAAATGAAATTTGCCAATATTGAATTCTTTTGCTTCTTCCCGAATATCCGCTTTTGACTGGCTTCGTTTCAGGATGGCCTGAATCCGATAAAGCAGTTCTTCTGAATTAAAAGGCTTGGTGATATAATCGTCTGCGCCAATCTTAAAGCCCTGGAGTACATCATCTTTCATCGTTTTAGCGGTCAGAAAGATAATTGGCATCGTGGTGTCTTGCTCCCGGATTTCCTTAGCGAGGGAGAATCCGTCCATTTTAGGCATCATAACATCAAATATGCAAAGATCAAATTCGCCTTTTTTATAAGCTTCGAGACCCATCACGCCATCTGTTGCCAAAGTTACATCATAATCATGCATCTCGAGGTAGGAGCGCAGCACGTCGCCGAAATTTTGATCATCTTCAACCAAGAGGATCCGGTTATTCGTTTCAGACATGGTGTTGTTTTTACTAGTAATTGCGGGTTTTCAAAAAGATCGGTCAACAACCAACTTAGGTCTCAACCTGAAAGGGGAAAAATAGAATAAAACTACTGCCTTTACCGAGTTCGCTTTTGACATCAATCTGCCCTTTGTGTGCAGTCATCATTGCCTTTACATAGCTCAGTCCGAGGCCAAACCCTTTTACATCGTGCAAATTCCCGGTATGTACCCTGTAGAATTTATCAAAGATGTGTTTACGGGCTTCCTTACTCATTCCAATCCCTTTGTCGCTTATAATAACTTCCAGTCCGTTCGGAACATTGCGTGTAAGTACGGAAATTTCCGGCTTTTCCGAAGAGTATTTATTAGCGTTGTCCAATAAATTGTTAATTATATTGGAAATATGGGTTAAATCTGCCTGCACAACGGGCTGTGTTGCCTCCAGATCAACCTGGCAATAACCGCCTCGTTTTTCGATCTGAAGGGCAATATTTTCTTCTGCCTGCCGAATGACTTCATGCATATTGACATCCGATAATTTCAGCTGAAAATCCCGTTTATCCAACAAAGCCATTTGTAGCACTTTCTCCACCTGGCTATTCATCCGTTTATTTTCCTGCTTAATAATATCAGCAAAGCGCTGCACTTTTCCAGGGTTGCCGGAAATCATCGGACTGGTGATGGAGTCAGCAGCGAGGGATATTGTGGCAATCGGTGTTTTAAACTCGTGTGTCATGTTATTGATAAAGTCGGTCTTCATTTCGCCAACTTTCTTCTGTACAAATATAACCTGAACCGTATAAGCAAAACAAAACAGAATAATGGCTGTAAAAAGAATAGCCGCAAGCAGGGAACGCCACACGGATGCCCAAAGGTAACTGGAGCGCCCGGGAAAATAAACCATCAGTAAGCCCGGCGCCTGTCCATTTTGTCCCTGAAAGAGCTGGACGCTGTAATTTGAATTATACAAATTGTTATAACCCTCCATCATCACCTGCGGGTGATCGTCTTCCACCGTATAATGATCATTGGCGATCACCATACTCTTTTTGCCTTTCGAATAGACCCCGTATTCATGGGCGATGTTCAGGCCGTGATTGCTAAATTCCTGCTCGATGGTTTCCCGGATCCGGTCCAGATCAGGCAGGCGATCCACCAAATCTGTATAATCAAGTCCTTCATTAAATTGCATTACCCGGCCATAGCGTTTTACCCGCTCATCTTTACACTCTGCACAATTGCAATCATTTTCAGTCAATATGATATTTATAAGATCCTGCTTACTGAGCGACATATCCCCACCGGCATCCGCCGATTCAAAGGAAATAGACACATTGATATCGCCATCCTGGATTCGTTGGCGCATCTCATTCTCCATATAAGAGCGCACATAACCATTGTTCATGAAATTATAGAATTCCAGCTGCTCTTCATACTCAAAGCGTTCGGCAACCTTGTTTAAGGCGGCCATCGCATTATTGTCAAACTGTTCTTCATTGAGGTTTATCGAAAAGCGGATCCAGTTGACTTGCATCCAGGCTACGCCAATCATGGCTGCGGCCATTAATCCGATAATTACCCAAATAACTTTTTTATTCATATTGAAATGACTTCAACAACAGGGCAGGCTATTTATCACCAAAATAAATGTATAAACGCAAAACAACCCGGCAACACACAAAGTTAGCCAAAGAAGCAGGTCCAAATAAGGGTTTTAACGAACATTTAATAGTATTAGACATTTTCGGCTCTGAAAACAGACTTGTCAGCCCCCTCCTGAATCCTGCAAATTAAGCCGCTCCTACGGAGCTTTAGAAAGCCTGTCAAT
>JAGQWR010000113.1 GCA_020437105.1 Saprospiraceae bacterium | reverse complement strand
AAAAGCCCTAATCGACCCTAGACCGCAAAGCCGAAGGCGAGCTAGACCGTGAAGCCGACAGGCAAACTAGACCGGGCCAAAGGCCCTAGACTTTCGACTTACCCCATTGAATTCATTCAAAATTAAAAATTCTGCATTCTGCATTCACCTTTCGGCATTAATAAAAAGCAAAGCGGCACCAAATTGCTTTGATGCCGCTTCCTTTATTAATTATCCAAAAAATTATTGCTTGATAAATCGCTGCGTAGTAGCCATTCCGTCTGCAACAAATCTAACGAAGTACATACCGCGTGTAAATTGAGAAACATCAATAATCATTTTCTCAACACCTTTTTCAGCAACATATACGACCTGACCATTGGAGGCATAAATAACGATTTCGTCATAATTATTTACAGCCATCTCGATAGTCAGCTCAGAGTTTGCCGGATTTGGATACATTTTGATATTATCCTCGGTAGTCTCGGTGAAAGACCGTAAAACGGCAGTATTCTCTGTTTCTACAACCGGTGGCTCCAATACTGGCGCCATTAGTGGTGCTACATTATCTCCACTGATAATCACCTGATCAAAATAAATCAGGTCATTGTTAGCACTTGCGTCGCAGCGGATTCTGAACCGGTTATTCGCATTGAAGTTATACGAAGCGGAACTAAGTACGATAAGCGGTGGAGAGTAAAACGTATTATTATTAAAATCTACTCCACGAATATATTGCCCGATAACCTGGTAGCTCGATCCGTTGAAAAACTCCACAAAGAAGTCTTCCCCATTCTCCATGCTACTTGCATAGTAGTGGAATTCAAACGTAACCTCTGTATTTCCGGAAAGATTCAATACTGGAGATGTTGCATAAGATGAATTTGAATCATCCCGAAGCCTAATACAATAGTTGCCTTCATAAGCAGCTGATGACGCTCCCCAGGCACAATCACTGCCACCATCTGTCCAACCCTCCAGGCCGGTTTCAAAATAGTAAGCTGCAATTTGGCCAGATCCACCGCCGCCACCGGTTGTGGTTGCATTTGCCGTATTACTCAGACCAGAATTATTTCCTGCTGCATCAAATGCACGGACATTAAATGCATAGGTCGTGTTAGATGTCAAACCTGTAACTGTAGCTGCAGTCCCGGAAACTGTACCGATACTGCTTCCGCCAACAAAGACTTCATAACCTGTCACACCAACATTATCGCTGGATGCATTCCAGGCCAGATCAACGGTGGTGTTGGTTGGATTGGATGCGGTCAGGTTTGTTGGTGTACTTGGAGGCTGCGTATCTGCGCCACCGCCATTTGTCAGATTAACAGTATAATCTTCTACCTCACCATAAGTGAATGTTTCACAAGAAGTCGGAATACCATTGTACTTCATGGAAACCCGCATGCGGGTTGAGGTTAGCGAAGTACCAGATGGCACGGTAAAGGTGCCACTGTTTGGAGTATTGGTAGAGGCTGCTTTAGACCAAACCAACTCACCGGCGTCTGTGAAATCGCTATCTCCATTATAGTCAATCCATACAGCATATGCTTCCGGATAAACGGTGCCTGTCCAGGTTGGTGTAACCGTTACAGTGTAGGATTGACCCTCCGTCAGGTTTGTTGAAATAGACGTGAAATCGGAGTAAAACTGGCCGCCGGAGCTGTTATCAATCGTATTCAACTGCACTCTTCCAATGTACTCATCATTGATGTTGGTACTTGTGGAAGTACAATAGCTGGCTCCAAGTGTTGTAAATGTAGTAGATGCAAAGCCGGATGTATTACCCGCTGCATCCTGTGCATTTACCGTAGCCGTATAAAAAGTGGACGGTGAAAGACCAGTCACATTATAAGACGTTGTAGAGGAAGTGCCTACCTGTACGCCGTTAATGTAAACATTGTAAAAGGCTACGCCAACATTATCTGTTGAAGCATTCCAGTTAAGCGTTGCGCTGGTAGAGGTAATGCCACTGGCAACCAAATTGGTCGGATTGGTTGGCGCCTGGGTATCTGGTGGACCAGCCACGATATCAAACACACCAACTACTCCTTTTCTACCGGAACTCATGTACTCATTGATAAACCAGAAAGAAGAGTTATTGGAAGGATCAACATCAATTTTACTGTAATCGCCATAACGGGTACCGGAGAAGTTTTGGTTTCCGTTAGCAATAAGTCCTTCTGCAACGGTCATTACACCCAGTGGATCACTGGCTAATCGACCTGTAAAGTATGAGCTTACCCGTACGGTAGTCGGAGTAGTTGGTCCGGACATAGAAGAATACCCCATACCGATATTACCAGCGGCATCCATCGCTAAACTGGCATGCCAGGCATGTCTGCCGTTTGGAGCAGTATAGGTGCCTTCCTGATAAAGGGACCAAGGCTGATTATCGCCGCTTTGGCGGAATTCAAACCAGCGTATCCCGGCTAACTCACCACTACCGGCATCCGTATCAACTACGAAGTTGAATACCGCAGAGTTATGAGTTGCAAATTTCCGGAACTGCGCCTGGTTCATAATCGTTGCCTGCAAGGCATCAATCGAAGAACCACCACCTGGTTGTGCCAGATTTGAGAAACTGCCGTTGTCAAATACACTGATAAACGGCGTGGTATTTATTTGTTGCGCTGCAGAAACGGTAGAGCTGGAAGGAGAAGACCAATTCACATTAATCTTCCATAATTTAATATGGTCAGTTGACACACCCGACCAGGCATTGTCTTGCATATATACAACGGTAGCGCCACCTGCTGCCGGTAAGTTGCTATCAGTTACATTAAACACCTGTGGGCTATAAAATCCGGAAGTTACAAGTCCTGGCAGGTTAAAACCAAGAATCTGTGCACTTGGGCTGCCAGCCAACATAGCTGATCGTTCCAATGCCCACACTTTATTTGAACCCGAAGTATTTTCTGTAATGTAATATCCGTCGCTCCAAATAGATAATTTTTGATAATCCTGGATCGCAGAAATAGTATAAATATACCATCCGGCTGTGAGCGGATTTGGTCCGTCAGACACCGCAATTTGGGCACCTGATCCGAGGAAAGTCATCACCCATCTGTCGGCAGCATTGTCATAAGACACGGTAAGGTCACAACAACCACCGGAAGGGAAAATGGCCGGGTTTGGAGAGGTCTGTCCTAATAATTGTCCTCCAGATTTATTATAAATCGTAAAGCCGGTATTGTAAACGACAATTACATGGTTTGGACCTACAGCAATGGAGGGATCTGTTGGTTGCGAGTTAGACGAATAAGCGTTAAAAACCAGGGAAGCAGGCGGCATCATCCGGCTCTGTTCTTTACCTGTTTTGTTTCTTACAAAGAAATCATCCTCTGTCTGTGGGTCTTTTCCTGCAATAATTGCATTCTCTAATTCGATTGAACGTTTGTCTTTCGCTTCTCTGGGTGTGTCATCAGGAGCGATCAGGTCATTTGGCCGGGAGGCCAAAGAAGTAACATATTCCACGGATGAAACTGTACCGTGGTAAATGGCTTTTGCTTCAACGTTTTCTTGTGCGGAAGCTACCAGAGAGGTAAAGCACAATAAGACAATGAATAGCAAGTAACTTGATTTCATATAATACCGTTTAGGTCGTTAGTAATCAGATAATTAAATTATTAAAAAGACGATAGGTACGAGTACCTAATCATTAAAATCAGCCTTGTATATTATGAGTCTGGAGAACCGGCTTTTCCGGTTCAAGCTGGGGGAAGGGAAATGGGAGTTTAACTAAATGGTTAGTAAATCAGTTTTAATTTACTTCCAAAACTTTTTGAAAAAACGAGCGCTTTAAAAAGATACAGTCTTAATGTACTGTTGAAAGGTACCTGGGATTTTGGCATAATCCACATTCAGCCTATGAATGTATCAAGTCCTGACGGCAGTAAAGCTAAACGAATAAACTGATATTTTTTAAAAAAATATAATTTTGTCCATTTCAGGCCAATAAAAATGAATCCCTGAAGTACAGCAAACCCCGGAACAACTAACTGTACTTCCCGGTATTAGCCTACTTTTCTTTTACGCACCAATGGCCTGAATGATACTGCTTCGATTGCCCTCTGTATCCAGAAAGGAAACATAGATTCCAAAATTGGGAATCTCCATAGGTTCGCCTAATACTTCTCCTCCGGATTGACTGATCCTTAAGATTGCCTCGTCAATATCATTGACCCCGATCACAATAGAAGGATATTGGGCTGGCCATTCAGGCTTTACTGGAAACAGCCCTCCGTTGATTGCTCCAGCCGGAAAGCCTGGTCTCACATCTGACTCGGCAGTCGTGACCAGGATATAATTCCCGCCAAATTCACCAAGATGGTCTGTTTTCCACCCAAATGCCGATTCATAAAATTTGCGTGCCCTACCAGCATTTAAATAAGGCAATTCAAAATGGACAACAGGATTCATATCTTCGGTTTGGTGCCTTTGGCGATTTTGAGTTGAGTGTTTATACCCAAACGAAAGTGGTTTGCGCTTGGGTATATAAGATCTGTATGCCGGATCAGAGGATTTACTATACTAATTGGACAGAAAAAATAGGAAGTTTAGAGTTGAAAAGCAAGTTTGATTACTTCAAAAATACTGTACGCCCATCTCCTGACTTCCTGGAGCTTCTTCGGGAGTTGCTTTTGGAGCGCACCACTCCAAATTTCATGCTAACAACCTGCCTGCCCGCGAGGCCGTGGCCGAGCTGGCAGGGGCGTGATGAGAAAGCATAGCCAAAGCTACGCGACCAAAGAATATCGATGTGTAGGATAAAATTGGGCGAGTATAGCACAAAGTGTAAATCCCGAACAAGCTTTTATTTTGGCTCCAGGGTCATCACGTAATCATAGCTCTCATCCAAATACATGGCCAGCTTGTCTAAATCTGCCAACATGGTTTCGGGGATTAAAACATAGCCCTGCATGGTGGCACCGTATGATTTGTAATGGGTCGTATTAAATTCCTGCAGATATTTCGCCTGAACCTCTTTCGAAAACCGGATTCCAATCTCACCTGCCTTATTGAGCAACGAAAACATATACCCATTGGCCGAAGTATAGGGCATTGTTTTTCCTTTACGTTGGAATCTGGAACATTTGGCCACTAAGGCATCATATATTATTAATTTTTCTTCCCACATATTTTCAATCTTTTTTAATCCGGGCTGTTGATCCCCTATACTTATTCAAAAACTATCCCTAAACCATTTAGATTCGGGTATAATCCTTTTATGGATATCCAGAGACATTTATCTTCCTCAAAATTGGAGTGACCATAAAATAACAATTTTTGTACTTTTTGATCTGACTCAAATATTGTTTTAATTGATCCAACACCAAATTCAAATCATAATTGCCACAGCAATCAGGGTCATCATGCCGGCCGATTTCGTACGAAGTTCCTCAACCAGCCCTTTCAAAAACGGAAAACCACCGTAGAAATAAATGATACCGGACAGGCCAAAAAGAATATACATCGCCCCCTTGAAATTCCAATCTAAGCCCAACCAGTTTTGGATCATCGGGGAAAGGAGCAAAACAGGCAGCGTCAAAACAAGCAATATCCATAAGCGCTTTTTGAAATCTGCCAACATCATTTGATGATGATTATGGTGATTGTGGTGTTCGCCATGTGTCTCAGGAGCAGACTTATGGTGATCGTTTTGATCCGAATTAGATTCTTTGTTGTGAGAATGATCTGTATGTTCCAAAGGAAGTGTAGGTTTTAAATGTAAAATATACCTAAAATCCCCTGGAAATCGAAATGTTAGAGTTTATTCGGGATAGTCCGAATGTACTCTTAAAATACTAAAACTAAATTTAGCCCTGCCTCTTTTCCATTGTAAAAAGGCATAGTCAGCCCCTCCACTTTTTTGTCTTTACCCTTAAATATTTTTTCTTTTATAATGGGATATAACCAGTACGAAATTTTTGTACTTAAAATACCGATTCCGGCTCCGGCAACAACATCGGTAAACCAATGCCGGTCATTGTACATTCGAAAATAACCGGTACCGGCAGCAACCACGTATCCTGCAATGCCGTACCAAATCGAAACATCTTTGTATTCCTGATATAAAAATTCGGCTCCCATAAAAGCGGTGGCCGTATGACCCGACGGAAAGGCAGTATTTGCAGATCCATCCGGCCTTTCGATGCCGGTAATTTTTTTAAGTCCGAATACCGTTGAACCCATAATTAAATAAGCGGTTCCAATAATAATCGTCCGGTCTTTGAAATTGTGTTTTCCTTTTACACCAAAAGCATTTAACGCATACACAGATAAAACAGGCGCATATTCTGAATAATCGTCAATTTTAAATGGCTTGGTATTATATTTTACCTTATTCCTTATATCTGCATTAAGGGATTTAATGCCACCACTTTTTAAGCCTATAAATCCATAACCAATTAAAACTGTTGGAATAATTAAGGCATCATATCTGAATGTTAGATCTTCCTCCTGCTTTATTGTATCAACCTTTTCCTCCTGTGCGAAAACACTGTTAATTATAAAAACCAACATAAGCAGTACGGATATTAGCTTATTCATAGTTTAACTTTAAGCAGTGTAACAGCTCCTTGTTGCCTATTGAAAAAATGGACCTGGTTATTAACAACCAGATCCATTAGATTCTTAACACTAATTGAGTTGATTTTTATTTTGCTCCAATATGCATCTGATAGAATTTCCAGACTTCTTTCGCCACGTCTCTGCCGAGTTCTAAACCGGCCACGTTGTCGGCCTGGATATGGTATCCACCCAGCACCCTCGATACACCAGCCATTTCTGCTGTTTCCGTGAATGTTGGAAAGACAAGGGTAACGGTGTCGCCTAAATTATCCGGCTCGGTCAATGCACCGGCTACCAATTCAACCTCCGAACCAAACTCGTCGCTGCCGGTCCATATTTTTAATGCTTCCCCACAACCACCGCTGATGGTACTGTGGCCGGATACATAACTCGGGAAAGGCGGACATAAGAATGTTTCCGGAGAATAGGGCCGCCATTGATTCCCGTCCATTTCAACCATACCCTGCCCTTCGCCACCCCAGGCTTTGATCTTTTGCTCATCATAATATCGGTGTACCAAGGCGTAAGGTCTGGCATAATCATAAAACATCTTCGAATCCCAGGAAGCAATAAAAGCATCCATAGCGACAACCTGATTGTAGAAATACATCTTTACATCCTGATCCAGTGTATGGTTATCTCTGCGGGAAACGTCCTGCGCAAATTTCAACCAATGGCCAGCCTGCTGTACCGACTGCGGACCATCGCGCATAAATTCCACCAGGGCTTTTTGGTAGTCTGTCAGGTTTGCCTGCATTTCAATAACCTCCTGTACTTCTTTCTCCAATTGCTCTGAGCCAATCATCGGTGGTGGTCCCGGACGAAACTGATCGCCTGAGGTCAACGCAATTGGTTTGACTTCTCCCCAAAAAGGTGTTAAACAGCCCGGCGCATATTTTCCGCCTTTCCCGTCAGAGAAATATTTTGGCTGCCAGCGATTGGGATCAACATTGCTATCCGCAGAGTTAACGGGTTCGTAGCCTGTATAGTTAAAATAGGGTTCGCCATTGGAGCCTTCCTCTTCGCCATATTGATTTGCACCGTCGCCTTTCCGCGCTTCTATAACGGCCATGGCAGCCAAATTACCAATACCTTCCGGCGTGGTGGGATCGACCGATTTATTGTCCGGATCCAGCCCAAGTTCCCGCATGAAGCCTGCAAACAATTCCTTGTCTGAATAATAGTATTCACACATGGCCCCAAAGGCGGCATAACTAATGGCAATTTCTTTGTTGTGCAGGGTTTGTTCCTCCACAGATCTACGGTCCACTCCATTCAGGTAAACGGGCACTGCCGTTTCATCATACCGTGACCAGGCATCAAAAATAGAAACAAAAATCAGTCCCAGATAGCGGGAGGTGATGGTCGGTCTTGGCTTAAATCTTTCGGTATCATTGGCCGTAGCGGTTAGGGCCATTGCCCCCCATTTGTAAGCTATATTATCAACTCCGGTGGGTTCAGCTTCAGAAGTGGCATGGCCTCCATATTGGCCATCATTTTGTTTGCAGCCAAAAAGGAATAAAGCCAACATTACAAATAAGGCGGTTTGCTTCATAGTAAGTTTATTTAATAAAGAACAATACGCGAGCATCGTTATGTCCCGGGCTGGAACATAAAATGCAAAGCGACAACTTCAACCAAATGTAAAATAAATAAAAATGCTGGATACCTATTAAGAGGCGGCTTTTATAAGCACGTTTTAGAGTCCCTCCAAAAATGCAAGCAGTGCATTCCGTTCAGATTTAGGCATGGTTCGGAATTTTTCTCTTGAAGACTCGGCTTCTCCACCGTGCCAAAGGATAGCTTCTTCGAGCGTTTGAGCACGTCCGTCATGCAGAAAGGTGGCCTTGGGATTGACCACTTTGGTCAGGCCTAATCCCCAGAGGGGCGGAGTACGCCATTCCTGTCCGCTGGCAGAATAAACTGCACGATTATCAGCTAAACCAGGACCCATGTCGTGCAACAATAAATCGGTGTAGGGGTAAATCGTCTGATTAGAAAGAGATGAAATAGGGTGCGACCCGGTAATAAAACGTGGCGTATGGCAACTGCTGCATTGCGCGTCCACAAAAAGAGTACTCCCCAGTATTACGTCGGGGTTATTTGCATCCCGTTGAGCAGGTACTGCCAGCGTTTGAAAATAAAAAGCAAAAAGGGTACTCATGTCCTCATCCACATCCAGCCCGGCCTGGAGACCTTCCTGGCAATTGTCCTGCCCGGCACAATGCTCCTCCGGAAAATAATAGGATGTCAGTCCCATGTCGTTGTGGGCAGCATCTGCCGCTTGCTGCCGGGCATTGGGTTGCTCCGCTTTCCAGCCAAATCGTCCTACTTCTTTCGATTGAGCTAACACATCCCATACCATATTTGGCTTGCCACTGATGCCATCTCCATCCAGATCGTTTTCATCAGCCAAAGCCAGAATGTCTTCCGTCCGGATGGCATCCAACAAGCCCAGACCAAATACAGGCGGAGCATTTCTCGGGGAAATTAAAACTCCTGCAGGCAGGGGAATGTATGGATCGCTAATAGTATAAACCGGCAGGGAAAGAGACAGGCTTGTACCATCCAGGTATTCGATGAGTTGGGTCTGTTCCGTTCGTGTTATTTTGCCTTCCTGCGAAGCCCCAAACAGGGCCTTATTCTGAAGCTGCCCACCAAATCCAGGGACAGCTACGATGCCGCCATGCTCGCCCACTCCCGGAATACTCAAGCGCAAAAGCAATCCGCTATTGGGATCACCATCAAAAGCCGGTACAATGCCCCGGCCATTGCGGATATGACAACTTTCGCAGGAATTTTGATTAAACAGGGGCCCGAGGCCGCCAAACTGCGTGGCTGGTGCACTTACAAAATGCTGAGCAAATGCACCGTCGGCCAAAAAGTGGGTATTTAAATCCGTCTGACTAATATTTTCCAACGGAAAGGTAAAGGCATCTGGTCCGGTACTGAAAATGGTGGTTTCCCCGCCGGCAAAAACCCTTTCCGGTAATTCCGGTGTTATTATTTGGTCCTTTTTACAGGACGCCGACACACAGATGATCAAACAAACTGGAATAATAATTTTCATCAAAGGATATTTATACCCGCCAGCAGCTTATAGATTTGAAATAATTGGCAGTACCAGCTCCTCCAGGGTTGCCTGTAAATCGCGTACAGCCTGTTGTGCAGCGGATACCGCATTCGGGCTGTTAAATACTGCATCCGAGAAAGTGCCCGGAATGTTTTCAATACTTAAAATGGCCGCATCTATTTCAGTGAGCACACGCGTATTCAGACTGGCATCCTGTGCCTCAATTATATTTGACACGGAATTACCATTTCCAAATGCTTCAAAAACACCGGTATAGATATTTCTAATGCTGCGCATATTGTCAGCAAAGTCTGCTTTGGAATTGGCACTAAAACGCGATTCTTCCAGGCTCGGATCCTGCTGGGAATACGGATCATTTATCTTACCGTTAGCTACTTCATCGGCAATAATGATCAGCGCATTCGTAAATTCCTCCAGGGCTGATTTTTGGCTGATGTAGAGCAGACTGCCAGCGCCGGCTTCTAATACATTGGATATAAAATTTCCGCCTGCCGGTTTCCAGAGGTCGTATAACTTTTGGGCATCACCAGCTAATACAGCCGAGGCGGCGGCCAGATATTCAAATTCGCGGGTTGTAAAATCGGCGATTTGTTTGTCTCCGTTTTCGCCCCAAAGTAAAAACTCAATGGTGTGAAACCCTTTTAAAGTACCTTCCTGTTGTGACAAAAAATCAACTGTAATGGCATTGCCGCTGGCAAGTACATTATTCAGATCCGTCACGTTTACGGGCCAGGAATCCAATGCAGGATCAATTCCTTCCTGATCTACCGGCCCGAATAAGAACCCTTCTGATTGTTCCCAGGGAGAACGGGCCGATCGCCAGGCAGCCTTCGCTGTTTCCAGCGTGGAAACATTCGGATTATTTTCCAGATCCAGGGTAGCCGTTTGCAGGGCACTTGCTTTTATGGCCAGGGATTCGTAGGTTTTTAAAATGACGTTCTCGCCGGTGTTAATCAGGATTTCTGAATAATCCGTTTCCGGAATGATGATGCCAGGGTCTTTTTCGCAAGCACTACATAATAGCAGTCCGGCCAGTAAGAACGTAGATAAAAATGGGTATTTCATTTTATAGTATTTTTCAAATTAAAAGTCAAATCCAAATCCCAGTGCAAAGGTATTTTCAGTCTCTCCGCTACCCAAAAAACCCCAGGCATAGTGCGCTTTGAATACGATATTAGGAATAGGGAAATAATTCAATCCGGCAGTTAGTATTTGGCGCTCATAGCGCGGATTATCCGATACTGTTCCTTCCGTTTTCAGCATGGAGTCATACCACTCTGCACGGCCAAACAGGTAAACTTGTTGGGTTTCTATTTTTTTGGTAAAATTCAGGATGTCATAAGCCAATTCAGCGTAAGCGCCGCCCGCCATTTTAGCGACCGGTGTTCTTTTTACTCCAAGATTATTGGAAAGGTTTCGGTTGGCGGTACTCAGGGCTTCACTGTTTTGGATGTTGCCCAGCATGCCGTATGCTCTTATGCGCCAAGGGTATCCTTCCCAGGCAAAATGCACATCGCCGTAGGTTACCCAGGAAGGACTGGTAAAATCGGCTTTGGGGCGATTACCTGTTGGATTGCAGGCATAAAAATTGAAGCCAATTTCAGAATCCTGGCCAAACACATAATCAAGTCGCAAGGCATAAGCGAGGGTATTGGCATTGATGGTTTCAAAGCGGGTTTGATAGCCTCTCCTGATCCAGTTTAAAGAGCTAAAACCGGTATTATCCAGTCCGCTAACTGCATATAATTTATAGGCCAGATACGGGTAAGTCTGATTTGATTTCAGGACAAGGTCGCCGCTTAATTCGATTCCGGTTTCATACCAACCCAGGGGCAGGATGGTATTTTCTACTTCTGAGCGATAAGCGGTAAAATATTCACGGGGCTGATCCTGTTTAGAGGCATTTCCCATGTAAAAGCGCATTTTGCCTACCCGGATATTCAGATATTTCTTCAGTTTAAAGACCAGGTTGAGTTGCTCAACAACTACCTGCCCGCCTTTTTCTATTTCGTCTTCAAACTCGCCAAATTCTTCCAGCGGATCGAAGGCCAGTGTGGCACCTGTGCCGCCATGTTCAAACTCAATCTCCGATTTGAATTGGATCTTATCGGTAAAATCATAGTAGAGATACAGGTTTAATCGCTCCGGATCAATCGCATTTCGTTTATCGGGCAGCGTCTGCCAATCGAAGTGGTAATAGTTGACTACTCCGTATGCTTTTACACTGATTTTTTCGGCCAACTGTCCAATCTCCTCCAGCTTCTTGGCAGTTCCGATACTATCTGATTGACCGTAAGAAACTGTATAACAAGTAGTTAATAACAGAATTTTAAAAAATAAACACCGGGCTGTACGCATAATACTATTAAGAATTAATCCAAATAAGGTCGCAAGGTAAAATTATTTGGAATAATTCTAAATAATAGATGATTTTTTTTCTGAATGGTGCTAGTGGTGTTCCGGCTTCCGGCTAAAGTGGTTTGGTATTAAAAAACAACTTCGTATTTTAATGCCCTGGTTTCTAATTATTGGTCATAAGCAATATTTGACAATATTTTCAAGCACACTTGGATTGGAATATATACCCAAACGAAAGTGGTTTGGGTTTGGGTATAGCTATCTTTTTAATGAAGTTGCTTAAACATCTTCTTTTTCCAAAAAACTAAAAACAAGAACATTGAAAACAACATTACTTACCTATTTAGGCTTAATTATTTGTGCCTCCGGCATGCACGCACAAACACTCTTAAAAGATATTGAAACCTTGGGTGGAGATGGGAGTTCCTCTCCTTCCAACTGGTGCGCTGTCAATGATGATATTTTCATTTTTCAAGCCACTAATATTCTGGAAACAAATTACTTATACGCCAGTGACGGGACATCGGGTGGAACAATCGGTTTAGGCGGATATCAGGTAGATACTGACATTATTCAATTAGGCAATCACGCCTTTTTTGGTGGCTGCGACATTTCCACAAACGCCGACAGCTGTAGTTCACTCTACATTTCAGACGGTACAGTAGAAGGCACCACCTTCTTTTTTGATCTCGATCCGGGAGGCGTATCGCTGGGCATCGAAGACATTGTAGCGGGTGACAATGTTTTTTACTTTTCAGGTCATACAATTGATAGTGGTTATGAATTATATCGCAGCGATGGAACAATAGCCGGAACCTATCAGGTTATGGACATAGCCGACGGTGCCTTAAGTGGATATGCCGGGGAGCTGGCTGTTATTGACGATATAGCCTACTTTGCAGGATATACGGAAGAATTTGGAATAGAGGCCTGGAGAAGTGATGGTACTGTGGCAGGCACCTACATGATTACCGACTTGAATGAAGGAACAGCTGATGCCTTTCCGGCAGGGTTCACAAAATCCGGGGGCTATATTTACTTCTCCGGATTAGGAACCAACACGGGTGTTGAAGTAAGAAGAACTACCGGAGAGCCTGAAAATATCGAGGTAATTGGTGAACAGGGAGGATCTACTGATTCTAGTAATCCACGAGAATTTGTTGATTCTGATGGAAGACTTTATTATGTGGCTGAAGGAGCGGGCGCAGCGGGCTTTAACTTGTTTGTTTATGACCACGTGGGCGATCCATTTCACATCGATTTAGATGGTCCGGACATCTTTCCAAGAGCGCTCATGCCTTTTGGTGATGGAGAGGTAATTTTTAATGCTGTTGATGATGCCGGACGAGAACTATGGAGATCAGATGGTACTATTGAGGGCACTTTTAGAATCATCGACCTCTACCCTGGTGAATTGGATGGTGTTTTCGGAACCGGCACTGTGGGCGGAAGCTATTATATGTGCCTCGATTCCCTGGTGTTTTTCGCAGGGTCAGACGGAGTGAATGCCATGGGAGAATTTGTATATGAACTTTTTGTCAGTGATGGAACCGAAGCAGGCACGCACCTAATCAATGATCAGGTTGTTGGTACAGGTGGAAGCAATCCCGGAAGCTTTTTTGAATTTGATGGCAGATTGTATTATGCCGCTACAGATGCCACCATAGGCAGAGAGCCCTTTTATCTGAATAAAGGCACGACCAACGCGGTGCATGAATCCACAAGCGGAATCAATATTTCCGTAAGGCCTTATCCTAATCCGCTTCCACAAGGAACCCCGCTGACCCTGGAATTGCAGCTTGAATCTGGCACAGATATTCAGGTTCAACTTCTTGATCTAACCGGGAGACCCGTTCAGAACATCCAAAACTTAGGCCACTATCAAGCCGGAAAGTGCAGCATACAGTTCTATCCGGAACACCGGGCAAGCGGATTCTACCTATTAGAAATCAGTACGCAAGGAAATCGGGTGAGTCTGCCGATAATCATAGAGTAATAGACTCCGGCAAACTATTCCAATTAAAACATGCGTCATCCCGAATTTTAGATCGCTCTGAAATTCGGGATGTTTAGTTTGAGAAGGCAACCATGTGCATCCTTTAATTCCAAGTGTCACCCCGATGGGGTTTAGATTTTGTTTTGGATTTTACCTACATAGATTTATCTCCTACGGAGATGGGTTTCGTTTTCTAAATCACTGGTTTGGCCGGAAATTTTTAGTAGCGTTAGAGATCAACTTTTTGCACCTTTTCCCCAGCCACTGACTCATTTTTACGGTTTAAGAGCTGCCATCTCAAATTGCCGCTTTTATATGTAGGCTCAAAATTGGGGGTGGAGCATGTTTTTTTTTGTAGAAATGCCCAAAGGGCAGACACCACTTTGATTCGGCTATATTATAATTTAAACAAGTTTGTACCTTGTAAATTCTTAAACACTTGCATTATGATCAAAAGTCTAATTCGCCTGGTAGCACTCGTTGTGGTGGGTGTACTTGTATATAATTACTTCCTGGGAGATCCGGGAGAGAAAGAAACTGCCAGCAAAATTTTTCAGGAAGTGAAGGATGTCGGCAGCTCTGTAGCAGATTTACTGCGCTCTGAAAAAGAGAAACTGGATTCCGGAAAATATGACGCTGCCCTTGACAAAATTGGGGGTTTGTTTAGCAGCATCCGCACCAATAAAGACGAGTTGAGTGGCGATTATGATGGCGAACTAACCAATCTGGAAAAAGAACGAGAAGCACTGGAGGAACGCCTCCGCGAACTGGAAAATAGCGGTGCTGATGAAAACAGTCCGGAAGTAAGGAATCTAAAAGATGACCTCGATTCGTTTATGACGCGTACCAAACGTATGATAGAAGCTATTCAATCTAAATAGGCCCGGTCACAAACATCAATGGGACGGATAAAATCGACCAGAATATTGCCTTTATAGGAGAAACGACCTTCCTTGTAAAAGGCCTCAATCGTAATGTAATTAACGGTCGTAGTCGGCGAAAAGGAAAAGGAGTACGTTTTCCAGTCTGCGTGATTGATCACGTCTGATTCAGCGAGCAGTTGCTGCTTCCCACATTTGCCGGAGCCGCCCCATACACGGATTTTAAGCGGATTATTATATCCTGTATATGTTTTTGACAAGGCAAGATCCAGGGTTAGTTCATAACATTCGGCAGCTTTAAGAGGGGCACTCAGTCGTTGGCCAATGCTTTCGAAGGTACCATCTTCCCGGGTGATCAGGCCGACATAGGTTTCTCCTTCGCTGGCTTCCGTGTAAACGCCCCAAAAGCCCGGAAGTATATCAGGCGTAGTTCCCTCCTGACAGCCAAACCAGCCCACTGGCATAGTCGCATCCTGTGGGGTACCTTCAAAGCTGCTGTTGATCAACACACTCTGTGCCTGAAAAAGGGAAGGAAGAAGGAGTATGAGAACCGGAATAAAACGCTTCATATCTGCTTACTTTTTGGCTTGAACGCCTGAATACCATACAATTTCACAATTTTCGCATATTTTGACATACCGTTAACGTCGAAAATTACCTAAAAGCTTATTAAAGACTGTTTAAATTCTCATTTCATGTTCCGAGACCTCTTTAAACGCATTGCCGATTTCTTTAAATCTATTTTTGGAAAACCAACTCCTCCTCCTGTGCCGGTACCTGTTAAACCACCTCCGGTTACGCCAGATCCGGTACCTACACCGTCTCCGGACGATATCTCCGATGCTTCGGAAGTTATGGAAACAGATACCATAACAATTAGCGATTCTGATACACTGATTGTCGTGGTGGGTCCGGCAGAACCCGCACCTCCGGTGCCGATTCCGATTGAGCCGGCTCCGGTAGATCCGCCGATTCCGCCAAAATATATGTGGTGCCTGGATAATGGCCATGGCGGGTTATCCGCTGGAAAGCGCTCCCCTATTTTTGACGACGGCGTTACACAGTTTTTCGAATATGAATTCAACCGCGATATCGTGGTCCGTATCATGGCCCAACTCGACGATCTGGGCATTTCCTATGAAGATTTAATGCCCGATGTGGCAAACCAGGGCAATGACCTGGAGGAACGGGTAAAACGTGCCAACCAATTAGTCACCAACCTGCCAAAACGATTTTTATCTGTGCACTGCAATGCGGGTCCGGCGCCTTCCGGCGGATGGACGCCCGACTCGGTCAACGGGATCGAATCCTGGTATTATTATGGCAGTGCTGTAGGCAAACAAATGGCTTCCATCTTTCAACAAAAACTCATCGCAAAAACTGGCATGAAGGACCGTGGCCTAAAAACCAGCCAAAGCAGTCCGTTTTATGTCCTCAAAAAAACTACCATGCCGGCCGTGCTGACCGAAAACGGTTTTTACAACAACAAAAATCAGGCATTGGAATTAGTGAAGGACTCGGTGCGCCAGAAAATTGCAGACGCTCATGTGGAAGCGATCCTGGTACTGGAGGGCAGGTAAGAATTTTCATCCGTAGGGAATTAATGGCCTAACGTCTAAAAAAATAGCGCGTTTATCTTTCATCGGTGATATTTGAATCTTATTAAACCAATGAAAAATGAAACGACCTGCATTTCAAGCCCTGTTCCTGACTTTTGCCAGCCTGTTATTTTCAGGCAGTCTGATGGCTCAAACCAAGACACTTTTTGACGATGTCGAAGTAAAAGGTGCTTTTGGAGGCCCCCTTATTGAATTTAGTGAAATCAATGGCCAAACCGGAGTAGGTATTGGTGGAGGCGGTGCCCTTGTACTCAATGACTTTTTCCTGGGAGGTTATGGCATGAGCAATCGCTTTGCGACGGTTGTGATTGAAGAGAACAAACGTTATATCGATTTCGGCCATGGCGGAATCTGGTTGGGTTATACCTACCGCCCGGATAAATTAATCCACCTGTATTCTGACGTAAAAGTAGGCTGGGGAAAAGCCCGGATTAAAGAAACCCGCGACGATGACGACGAATTCTCCATCTATGCAGATCCCTTCTTTACTGTTAGTCCGCAACTTGGTTTGGAATTAAACCTCACTCATTTTATGAAAGTCGGATTTACCGGTGGCTACCGTTTTGTAACCGGTATCGACGAATTACCAAGCAATCTGACAGACGATTTGTTTAGCAGTCCGTTTGGTACCATCACCGTACGTTTTGGCGGCTTTGACGACAGCCACCACGACGATGATTATGAGGATGAGTGGGATAATTAAGTAAGTAAATCACCCTGACAATACCTGCCCGACAAGTCTCCGGATTTGTTGACGCAGGAACATACTAATTCAATTTTTGGGCAGCCCTTCAGGTTGCCCTTTTTTTATGCCCCTCCCTCCCTATCTTTGGACTCTAATTTTTTTCTGTGAAAACTTACGAAGAAACACTTTCCTATTTATATACCCAGCTGCCCATGTTCCAACGGATCGGGCCGGCTGCGATGAAAAAAGACCTGGGCAATATTGTGGCACTTCTGGAGTACCTCGGCCATCCCGAACGGAAATTTGAATCCATTCACATCGCCGGCACCAATGGCAAGGGCTCCACGGCTCATATTCTTACTGCCGCTCTAATGGGCAATGGCTGGAAAACAGGCCTATACACCTCTCCGCATTATCGGGATTTCCGCGAACGGATTAAGATCAACGGGCAGCTGATTCAGAAAAAACAGGTGACCGACTTTGTGGCAAAACACCAGACATTTATTGAGTCGATCCAACCTTCTTTTTTCGAAATTACGGTGGCGATGGCCTTCCAGTGCTTTGCAGACGCCGGTGTGCAAATTGCTGTCATTGAAACAGGGCTGGGTGGCAGACTGGATTCTACCAATGTGCTAAATCCACTGGTTTCCGTTATTACGAATATCGGCTATGACCATCAGCAATTCCTGGGAGAAACCCTTCCGGAAATTGCCGGAGAAAAAGCGGGCATCATTAAAAAAGGTACGCCGGTTATAATCGGAGAAACGCAGGAAGAAGTTCGGCATGTTTTTCGGCAAAAAGCGATTGAACTGGGTGCCCCGCTAATCTACGCAGACCAGATCTACCGCACAGAGGTTTTGAGTTATTCCCTGACAGGCATGCAGGTAAATCTCTACGAACGAGAAAAGTGCGTACTGGAAAATATGTCCACCGACCTCACCGGTCCCTACCAGGCGATTAACCTGACAACCGCTTTTGCCACCCTGGATGCCCTGGGTAACATGTATCCCGATTGGCGGGTACCGACCGATATACTGCCACTGGTCTGGAAGAACATCAAAAAATCAACCCGGCTCCTCGGTCGCTGGCAGTTATTGTCAAAAAATCCTTTAGTGCTCGCCGACTCAGCGCACAACAAACCCGGGCTCGAATTGATCTTTTCCCGCTTAAAGGAAATCCCTTTTCAAAACCTGCATATTGTTTTGGGCATTGTATCCGATAAAGACCCCCACCCTGTTTTAAGTCTCTTCCCCAAAGAAGCCACGTATTATTTCGCGAAAGCGGATATACCGAGAGGTTTGGAAGCCGTCAAATTGCAGGAAGCCGCCCGCCAACACGAGCTAAAAGGACGCACTTATGTAAGCGTAAAACGGGCATTAGCTGCAGCAAAACGAAACGCAAATCCCGATGATTTGATCTTTGTTGGCGGCAGCATCTTTACCGTAGCCGAAGTTATTTAGAATGGACTTTTGAATCCAGCAGTACAAAATCCCAGGTCAGGGTTCTGGTCTCCGGGTTATGGGTAAACTCCAGGATTTTAGCCTCCGGTTTTAGCGATTGTGAAACCGGAATGCCGGAAGCCAGGTAGATAATGCCATCAGAAGTGTGTTCTTCGAATGTGCGGACATTATTGCCGATATCGCCTCCCAGGCAGATTACCTGCACGCCTCTATCCTGAACAGCCCGAAGCCGGGGTAGAATATCGCTATTCCAGTTGTTTTCATGGATGCGGTAATTACAGGACCAGTCGTAAAAAGATTTCCCCTGATGATCAGCCAGCTCCGGATTATCCATAATCCAAACGAGTTTGTGCGACAGCACGATCAGGTGACTGGAACTGCTGATGGTATCAGTAACCGATTTAAGCATCTCCAATTGCGGGCCCGTAATCGTACAAATCCAGTCTTTTTCTTCCTGGGTATAAAGCACGACATAAGTGATTCCATCCTGATAATAACTGTAAGAAATTGGCCTGCCCGTAAATTCGCTGACCCAGTCATTGTGCGCATTATCGTGGTTGCCCAAGGCCCAAAGCGTGGTAGGCGCTCCCAGGTCAAAAAGTTTGTCGAGGTATTCCAGCGTAGCTTTTTCTTTGGAGGATTCCTCCGTCATATCACCCCCGAGGAAGAGCATATCATAATCATCCAGATTAAGTGCCTCGACACGGGGATCTACCCCCTGCACCAGCGTATCTGTCGTCCGCGTATGCGAAAGCAGGAGGTAATGTTTTTCCGGATTTTGCTGGCAAGCGCTTACAAAAAGAACGGAAAACAGGACAAAAAGAATGAAAATCCGATTCATCATGCCAAGGTAGCAGGCTTTGGGTTTTTAAAAAAATTCCAGGTTTGGTTTTGCATCAATGGGGCTAGATATTTATATCCAGATTTTTTGCGGAACAGGTACTCCCAATAAGTGTCGGTATGATCTACCCTTATTAGCACCAGGCAGATACAGTGGTCATTTTTCCACTTTTGGCGTCAAAAGTGGAGCAAAACCGCCGGCTGGTGTGGCTTCGGCTAAAAAGTACAAGCCTTCCGCTGCACCAGCAAAACTCGCCCTTTTACCTCAGTGCTTTTATGACCTTTTTTGATACCTGATCATCTGGCTTCGATTACCAAGCAAGCAGGCTCAAACAGTTGCTGCCGCTGACGCTACAGTCTTGCCCTTTTTTCCTGCGGATCACCTCATCCCCAAATGCCGGGAAAATTTAATCTATAATGGAATAGCTATCAAATATGTTTTTCTGGTTATTAACAATTCTGGGTACAAATTTTCGTACCTTATTGATTAAAGGTCCGATTCTGATATTAACCCCTTCAAAAATCACGATTACCTGAAACGTTAGTTGATTTTTAAACCGATTAAAACATATACAATGAACTCCATTAAATCAATTAGAGCAATTTCTTTTGCTTTTATTCTTCCAATTCTGGTCTTTTTTGTTACCCCCCCTGTTTAGTCAATGTTCCTGTACCAAAACTTTAGGTGCTCCCGGTATGACAACTACTTTCCAATCTGAGGTCATAGCTGGTGATTTACCAGCTGTTCCGGGCACAACATTTTGTGTAGAAGGAACCTTGGTGCTTGAATCTACAGATCCACTCTCGGGTTATATTTTTGATGGCTGTAATTTAATAATGGGTGCCAATGCATCCATAGAAGTACAGGGAACCAAAGAACTGCGAATTGTAAATAATTCTGCGGTGTTTGGCTGTAATTTTATGTGGGATAAAATTCTTATTGAATCAGGTGCTACTTTTAAATTAAGAGACAGCAGAGTTACGGATGGCCGAATAGCAGTTGACGCTTATAGTGGCTCAACACTTATCATCCGGGATAATATTTTTTTGAATAACGATGTTGGAATCTCTTTCAATCCCGGAACGATTACACTTGCTCAGGTATTAGAAGGAAACGATTTTTCAGCACCTTATTTAATGGCTCCATCACTTGGTGATATGGGCTATGTTGGAATACGAATCAAGAAAAATCCCGGTTTGATAATTGGAGATACCGGATATGATGCCAATACTTTTGAAATCCTGGAAAATGGCATTCGAATAGATGAAAGCATCGTCACTGTGCAAAATTGCACATTTGAGGACATCTACAACCCGGCCGACCCACTCGAACCTTTTGAGTTTCAGCCTTCCGGTAATTGTATTTATGCAGAAAATTGTTCTTCATTATTTGCCTATAATAATACAGTAACGGATTGTAATACTGGAGTCTTATCCTGGGAATCTGGTATAAATATTGGTCTCAATAGTATGACTGGTGTAAGAGGTGGAATACGAGCCATCCGGAATGAAGATAAGCGAATACAGATTTTTGCAAACGATATAACAGGAAGTAGTATCGGAATCCAGGTATCCATAGGCACACCTACCTCTCTGGAAATATATTCTAATGATATCGACCTGACTCCAATTCCACAGTACCCTGCGGGTGAATGGGGGATACTGGTAAATGTCGCTGACTTTTTGGATGCTGGCGGAAATATTCCGCCTTCTCCGAGCACAGCCAGAGTGTTTGAAAATACAGTGAAAACTAATGATGTCGCTAGAGGAATGGCAGTTGGCGCGGTTAAAGGCCTTCGTGTTTATCGAAATTCATTTGATTGTACCAGCCCCGGACTGCAAAATCTTTATGGAGGCATCGAATTGTTATTGTCCGAAACAAATATCGTTTTTCACAATGATGTAACTGGCACCTCAGACATCCCTATGGGGATTTTTACAGCCGGTTCCCCAAACAATGAAATCTCCTGTAATACTACCGATTTGACTGATGTTGGTTTTCAGTACGAAGGAACCAACAATGGCACCCTAATGATGCGCAATATCATTGGAGATCACGATACTGGGTTGTTGATTGAGGATGTTTCTGTGATTGGTGATCAGCCCTGGCATGAAAATGTCTGGTCATTGGCAGCCTATCCGGTGAGTGCCCAGCATAATGATCCAGATATTGCTGATGTATTACAATCTCAATTTATCATTGATGCCGCTACTCAAAGCTTCCCAAATCCGTTTCCCATCAGTTCTAGCCCAACGTGGTTTGTAAACCTAGGAGGAATAAATGAAAACCTTCGCAATTGCGAAGACGAAGACCCACTAGTTGAAGGCGAAGAATTTGCAGAAAGCATGCGGAATAATTCCCTGAATGAGGAGGATTATCAAATCGCAGAATCGGAATATCCACTCACTACTGCATTTGAAAAGACTCATGCTTTTGAAATGCAGTCTTATTTATATAAAAAACTCTTGTATTATCCGGAACTAATCAATGAAGCTACAGTTTACGCAGACTTTTTTGACTCTAAAGCTGGCACTAATCTGTCTGAATTATTGGTGGTGCAAAAAGCCTTACAGGATTTATACTTCGAAGAGGAAATCTGGGAACAAGAGATCAGCCAATATACTGCGCAGGTGGATATTTTATTAAATGAACTTCAGGCCAACATACTGGAAGCTACAGAAGCAAGCGAAGCAGAATTACCGGTCATACTTCTTGTTCAGGCAGGTATTCTCAATGAACTGGCTCTGCTAAAGGCACAAATAGTTGCAGTACAAACAGAGGTAGTTGCACATCGCACAGATGCTTACCCGGGGATATTAACCCTTAATCAAAGTATTTCAACCACAGAAATCTTTGAATCCAACCAGCAAGCTGTAAATGATGTGCTGATTGGTTTCCTCCTGCAAGATTCTGTCATGCTGGATAATGAGCAAATGATTATGCTGAATAATATCGCAGCCCAATGTCCGGCATTAGGAGGAAGTGCAGTCTATGCTGCCCGAGCTTTATTGACACCGGTACAATCTATGGATGATTATTTAGATGATTGTGCAGAAGGTGGGAGTCATCAGCCGATCGAACGTGCTTTGGATGATAATAGCTTTTCAAGCTTCATCAATCCGAATCCGACTAGCGGATTATTAATGATCAACTTGGATCGAGTCCAAAAATCGGGCACCATGGAAATTCATGATGCTTTTGGAAAATTGATTTGGTCAGGTCAGGTTGTTGTTGGCGAGTTTAATAATGCTATCGACCTTAGCCATTTTGCCAATGGGATTTATGTTATTTCTTACATAAGCCTGGACGGACTTATTTATTCAGAAAAGTTTGTAAAGCAATAAATTATTTCCCGACTAGACCTCTCTACAAAAGTGGAGAGGTCTTTTTAATACCTGCTCCATGAAATACCTATATATACTAATCTCGGGTTTATTATTTGCTTGTACTTCCTTCTCTCAATCAGACAGCTTACGAGACTACCGGTGGCAAATTGGCTATGGAAATGACCCAAACTATCCAGATTTTGGAGGTACCGATTTTAATTTTTTTGAATCGCCAGTTGAATTAAATTACCAGTTTAGAAATCTTTATTTTTCACTAACCAATGCCAGTATTTGTGATACTGCCGGTAATTTATTGTTTTATACAAATGGCATTCGTGTATGCAATAGTTTTGGAGATACCATTACCAACGGGAATGGTTTGAATCCAGGGGTTTTCGCAGAAGATTCAGAACAATTTGGATATAAAGTCCCAAATGGGGCTTTTGTTCTTCCTGATCCAGGAAGTGAAAATCTTTATTATTTAATACATGAAAGCTATGACATTTGTGATGTTTGTAGCACCGTCACATCTTTTCAATTGTATTATAGTCTTGTGGATATGTCCTCTCCGGAGGGCCTTGTAATCTCAAAGAATAATTTAATTCTTCCCGATACATTCGATTATGGACATACTACAGCTGTTCGCCATGCCAATGGCCGGGATTGGTGGATTTTAAAAGCCCGGTTTGATTCAAATGAATATCACACTTTTATAGTTGATCCAACGGGGATTTCCTTTAGATATACCCAAGAAATAGGTTTAGCGATTGACCGAAATGGTGGTGCCGCTCAGGCTGTATTTTCACCAGATGGGACTAAATATGCCCGAAATGATGGATCCCTAATTGCAGGTCCCCAATCAGTGAAGCTATATGATTTTGATCGTTGTACGGGTATGCTCAGTAATTTTCAGGAAGTCGTTAT
>JAGQWR010000112.1:290-40842 GCA_020437105.1 Saprospiraceae bacterium | reverse complement strand
GTCTTTAACCGAACAAAAAGTTTGCGTACATTAGAATGCTAATCCATGCAAATTGATGCGGGTCTTTTTTCTTTTTACGCTACTCATCGGTTCACGGCTGGCCATCGCCCAGCCGCCGGAATTTCACGCCCAGGTTTTTTGGAGCTGAACAGGGATTAGATACCTCCTATATCTCCATGGTTTTTCAAGGTCAGGAGCAATTTCTCTGGATAGCATCTAGTGAAACGATACAGCGTTTTGATGGCCGGAATGTATATAAACATGCCTTTCCGGGAAATATAGCTCAGGCTTTTTGTGACAACGAGAACCGAATCTGGGTTCTTTCCCAACACAAGGTCTGGAGATCCACGAATGATCGATGGGGATTTGCGGAAATACCCTTTGACACACTTGCCGGGGGCCGGCCCTGCGCCATTTTCCAACTTAAAGATCAGCCACCTACTATACTAAGCACTAAAGGCTTTTTTACCTGGGAGACAGACAAGGCCATTTTTCAGGCATTTCCGTTGCCATTCCCACCCGCTGTTTCTTCCATCAGAAGTATGCAGTTTGATACCTTTGGGACCACCATTTTCTATCCTGTGAAAAAGGGATACGTAGCAGCAGACCTGGCTACCGGGATTTTCCATACCATCCCGGAACCGGCTGAATTTTTCACTTTTTGTGCATTATCTCCCGACGATTATTAATCCCATAGAAATTCCGATAGGCCAAGGAATAGTAGGAACCGTAGCGCAAACAAGGCAGGCTGAACTGGTTTCTGATACTGCCTCTGACATCCGGTATATCCCCGATAACGTCCGACGGCGCTCTGAATTAGCGGTGCCAATTCTGGATGGCGACCGGGTTATTGGTGTGATCGATACGGAGCACTCCCGGGAGCATTTTTACACCTCCTGGCATCTTCAATTATTTACAGCTATTGCCTCTCTCGTAAGCAGCAAAATTGCACTTTTACGAAGTGAAGAAGCCCGCCGAAAGGCACTACTTGAGAAGGTTAATAGTCAGTGAAAAGCGGCAGAAGCCAAACTTCAAAGCTTGCGTTTACAGATGAATCCCCACTTCCTGTTCAACGCACTAAACTCTATCCAGGAACTGATCCTTACAGGCAAGAGCGACGGAGCAGCCATGTACCTTTCCAAGTTTTCGAAATTGCTCCACCTGGTATTAACCCATAGTGAGCGCGAATTTTTTGAGTTGGCGTGAGGAGGTAGAGATTCTTCAACTCTATGTAGAACTCGAATCCCTTCGTTTTTACGACACCTTCGAATTCAAGCTCAACTTGCAGCCCGGGCTTGATCTGGACGAATATAAAGTTCAAACCTTGCTCCTTCAGCCCTTTGTGGAAAATGCGATCTGGCATGGACTGCTGCATCGGGAAGGTACCCGAAAGCTGTCTGTCCAATTTAATACCAACGGAGATGATCAACTTATTTGTACCATTGAAGACAATGGAATTGGGCGGGAAGAAGCACTAAGGACACGAAATACCGGATTTCATACCGGCAAAGGGATGAGTAGTAGCAAGGAACGTCTGGTTCTTCTGAAGAATATACCATTACCTATAATTGCAACGAGCATCAGAATCTGTCCGGCATTGGTGAAAATCGTAATGAGGGCGACCAGGATCAATTCTTTGTAACCGTCAACCCCAGTCGGGAGATCGCGGATAAATACATTTTGCGGGATCCATCCGGGCAAGCCCTTGTAAAAACATTCAGTCGAAATATTTGTGATTTTGACCTACAGGAAGCGCAGCGCAAATTACCGAAGCTACAGGGAGAAAGCGGACTGTACTTTACCGGAGGCTACACCAATGGCATCGGCCTGCATGAAAACTGCCTGAAACAAAGTGCCGCAATTGCGAACTTATTGGGTCGGGAAATCTCAAAACCCGTTCCCTCATCAACTGTCGCAGCCCGGGCAGTCAGTTATTAGTACATCCCAAAACCGGTGGCAAATTGGCCACCCTACCCCCCATTTTAATTAACAAACCTGGCTCCGAAATACTGGAGCCAGGTTTACCATTTGAAGAAATAAATTACCAAAGTGATGCCGATGCTGGAAAACACAAACACCAAATTGATCAGGATTTCCGATGCCGAAACGCTAATCAGGCAGGACGGATCCATCAAATTGGGAAAAAATTCAAATCCGGATAGACAGATCCAGATCCATTTTGGTTTTCAAAGTGATAACCAGGAGCTTACCAGATAACAGATCAAATGTTCATTCTTTCACTCTACCCAAAAAATAGAGGCAACCCTATCAAGAGAAACAAGGCTACCACATTATCCACAACGTTTGTCTATTCAACAAGGATAAAGATTAACAATTTCCCTATGTCGGGATAAAAATAAAATCATCTCCTTGTTGTCTGCGAAGAGTGTACCCCATATCCAGTATTTTTTCGATTACATCAAAACGACTTTCCGCCATATTTTCTTCAATTCGTTTTTGATCGTCCCATATTTCGATAATTAGAATTGGGCGGTTTTTTTCAATTGTATTTCTTGCACCCTCCAGGAGTGCATTTTCGCTGCCTTCAACATCAATTAATAAAATATCAAAAGGCTCTATTTCTTTTAAGTCATCCAGGCGTTTCATATCCCCTGTTAATTGCATGGAGACCAGGTGTGAAGATTTTCTATTTTCAAGTATATCTGTTTTTGTAAATACATGCATTCCTCCGGTATTATTGCTAACCCGTTCTGTTTGTTGGTCCATAAAATAAATGACATCCGATTCGTTTCCCAATGCAAAATTGAATGTTTGAATATTTTTTATTTGATTCAATTGAATATTTTCCAGCAGCAATTCATAGGTAGGTGGAAATGCTTCAATCGCTGTCACTTGTTTAATATACCTGGAAATAGGCAGGCAAAGTGTCCCAATATGACAGCCTACATTTAACAGGCTTTGGCAATTAAATTCTTTAATCAATTCGTAAATAAGCTGATAAAGATTTCTATCCCACTGAACACCCTGGATCAACTGACGTTGAATGATATCGTTTGGATTCGTAATTCTGTACTTAATACCATCAATGTTACAAATCTGCATGGTTTACTATTTTTAAATGATTTAAAAATGATAATTATTTATAGAAGTAGCAGGCTCTAAGGAATAGAGGGAAGGCTCCCAAAGGGTGCAAGTGGCATCACCAAGAGGTAAAGTTGTCAAAAAACCTCGATTTAGATTAGTGTCAGATAAATGAATTGATATTTACGAATATTGGACAGGGAGTCCAAAGGAAGGTACATAGTTTGACTATTTGTAAGGATCAATACCTTTGGAAATATAAACCCGGCACCTTATAAATGGAGAAAGGTGTGTTTAATAAAGTTGAAAAACCGTTGCCCCGCTTCTCTCTTTTACACTAAATGGGCGTGGTAATTGGTATCCGGAGAGCGCCCAAAGGAGTTGTTGTCTGTTTTGCTGAAAATATTCAACTCCATTACTAAACTTAGCGATATGGCGGTGATGTTCCTGAGACAATACATTCGCCCCGTGATACCGATAAATAAATACATGCCCAATTCCACTCAGATTTGCAACCGGCACCTGGTCTATAAACATATCCCGAAATTCGCAATCTTCGCCTCCACCGGGGCGGTCAATATATCTAAATCGATCATCCTTAAACATCATCAGAGTGGCGGGCATCTGTTGTTCCTTTCCTTGAATACGTCCACCGGCCGTCCAGTCAACCCAGAATAATTCTCTGGTATAGGTGAAAAATTGCAGGTGATCTGTCAGGAAACTGGCTTGGGCTTTTCGTTGAACCATTTGAGCAAATTGATTTGCCAGGCGCTCCGGGTGGTAGAGATCGTCATCATCCCATTGGCAGATCACTTCACCGGTTGCAGCTTCCATGGATGTGTTGCGCAGGTTTCCTAAGTGTCCGCGGTCTTCTGGTAAAAAGATGGTCTTAATATCAGATCGATCCAGCATTTTCACAAAATCTGTGATGGCTTGCTGGTACCGTTTTCCTCCGGCTGTAACAATTATTAATTCTTTATTCGGATAGGTTTGTCTCAAATAACAATGAATGGCCTGTTTGAGTAAGACAACCCGATTCAGGGTAACCGTTAGACAACTGATCTTAGGAAGTTGATTTGCCATTTTTGGCTATAATTCTTGTTAAAAATCTTGATTTATACCCCTATTCTAATCTAAATACTGATAAAAAATTTCACCACCTCGCTCTTTAACCTTCACAGGTTGAGGAAGGGAATAAATTTGGAGTGCTTCCATTAATTGAGAACCATGTTTTTTCAAAAAATCAGCGGTTTGATTTCCATAGGCGCCAACCCGGCGATGATGATTTTCGGGATGGACATTTCGGGAGTGGTAACGATATACATAGAGATAGCCGCAATCGTCTAAACCCACAATTTTTATACGTTTGGCAATCTGGTCCATTAGGAAATTATCTTCTGCGATATGGGCTTTATCTCCGGTTTCAGGATATTGAAAATAAGATTTTTTGATAGCCATCAAACTACCGGGCAGCATCGCATCATGTCCTTGAAGATTGCCCTGGAATTTCCAATCTACCCAGAATAAATCTTGATCTTTTTGGAAAAATTGTAAGAAGTCTGTAAGGCAACAACCCTCTGCACCTTGAGCTATCATGTGCTGATATTGGCTCATTAATCGTTCCGGATGGTATAAATCGTCATCATCCCAGATGCAAATTACATCGCCGCTCGCCGCTTGCAGGCTTTGATTTCGGGCCTTCCCTAAGCTATAATCCTCCGACTCTGCCCAAATCAATTTTAGGGATGGAGCTTCTAATTTTTCTATATAGGATTCCAGAGCTTTATGATACATTTTATCTCCCATGGCAACAATAATGAGTTCCTTGTTGGGATAACTTTGGGTTAAGAAGCACTGGATAGACTCTTTCAATAAAACAATTCTGTCCTTGGTGACGGTCAGGCAACTGATCAATGGATAATCCTTTGAGGCTAAAGGCGGCGTTTTATTTATGTGTAAGGACTTCGGACTGAGCGGAATCGTTGGATTATGACTGGGACTCTTTTCTGTTTTTAATTGGTTTGAAAAAGAGCTGGCTTCATCCACAAACTGTTTGGCTACCCGATCCCAGGAAAATTGTCGTGCATGCTGGAGCCCCATTTGTTCGAGTACCATTCTAAAATCTGGCGATGCCAATACCTGTTGTGTGGCATTGAAAAAACCAGTCGGATCTGTTCCTTTTTGACAAGGGTAGCCTACTGTCTCTGCAAGTGCGCCTAATTCTCGGGCAAGGAAAACCGTGCCACAGGCTTGTGCTTCTACTGCGGCTATACAAAAGACTTCGGGAGTATTCGAGGGATAAATGACCAGTTTACTTTCAGTGATATGTTGGTAAAGGTCTGCCTTTGAAAATTGTCCGAATTGAAGATTAAATCCCTGTTGAATAAACTGCCGGGCGACAGGATCTAGTTGCTGCCCCATTTGCTCATTGGGGTAAGGGTAGGAACAAATCAGAAATTCCAGGCTTTTATCATTTAGTTTCTGGAAGATATTCAGTGCTTCATGAATACCTCTTTCCGGACGGGAAATGTACATCATTTTATGCCGCTTCCCCTTGTTGACCTGGCGGATTGAATCTATCAGCGCATGGTCCACTCCATTATGCGTAACGTGGATTTTATTTTTGTGTGCAGGAATAAGCTTACCGATATATTCTTTATGATAATTTGAAACACAGTACAGGTAATCTATCTGTGGCAATACCGGACTAAGCTCCGGTACGTTTGCCTCAACCAGATGGTCGTGCAACCAAAGAACTTTTACCTTTGCATTTATTTTTTGGGCAAAAACCTGATAGAACCGGGAGCAAATAAAGAGGTCGCAAGAACTGCTTTTACGCCAGGATTCAAAGGTATCTATATGTTGATAATGTACTCCATTAAATGAACCTGGCTGGGTACAAACACAGAAGGCGGTTACCTGATGCCCTAATTTTGCCAGCTCTCTGCCGATATAAATAAAAGCAGTTTCTGCACCTCCCAAAGCCTGTTGATCCAGGGTATTGTCCGTAAAGGGCAACCCATAGGTAAACATAACGATCTGAAGCTTGGCATTCATCTTTGGGCGTATTTAGGGATTATTGCTGAACGCTTAGGGTGCGCATCTTTTCCGGTTTTTGGAGCCATTTTTCGGTGCCCGGATAAATCAGGTCGGAAAATCGATTTAAATTATAAACCATCAATACCTGGTCATTAAAATGGGCTTTATCTGCTCCTGCCTGCTTAATCAAAGATTTGGCCAGCGCATCAATTGCCGCATTTCCAGCCAGCCATTTGCCTGGCTCATTTTGTAAGGTATCATCCAGTTTTGCTTCGAGCAATAATTCGCCTGAAAAGGCAAAGGTGAGTGGATAAAAAAGGGTTGTATCAAGTGCCTCTACATCTAGAAATGGCATAGTTTTTCCATATCTACCATCTGAAAAACGAAACTGTCCAAGTAAAAACTGACAATCGCGTTCATTAAAATACTGATTTATCAGGCCCAGGGTGTCATCTGCTTCCAGCCAATCATCGCCATTGATAAAGAGCACCAGATCATCTTTTTGGCAATACCCTTTCAGCGATTCCGACATCCAGGCTCCAAGGGGTTTTCGTTTTTTCAAATGTATGTAATCGACATGATCCAAATCTTTTGGAACCTTAGATCCGGAATCATCTGCGGACGCATTGTTGAGGAATATCCATTGCACATTTTTATACTGTTGCTGTGACAGTCGTTCAATGCAATTATCTAAAAAATGCCCCGGATTATGGAATGGGATAACTACCCGGATCTTTCGTTGTTTTGTTTGAGGTGTTTGAAGCTTGGGATATTTCCGGTCGAGGCTAAACAATCGGTTGGTTAGAGCCCGCATGAAAATATCGCCACTTAAGTTATTGTTTTGCAAAATTCGGTTATTGGCCTTAATAGCCTCGACATCATTGCCAACATAAAAAGCACATACCCCATACTCCAGCGGAAGATAATAATCATAGATAGCCTGCTCCACAAATAATGCTTCCTGAGGAATTGTCATATCGATGGCTGTTTTTCCAAAGAGGTAGCCCAGATGGTATTGTTTTTTCTCGTTTACATAATATCGCAAGATCCGATACAGGGGACCGACCCGATTTGGGCGATACTGAAAGGCTTCCAGATAGGCCTCCATTACTTTAGGCCAAGGCTCATTGGCGCGCTCCATCAATTGGGCGATTTGATAAAGAGAGTACCAGACTTCCTGATCCCATCCCCCTTTCTCGACACGTTTTTGGTAAAATCGAAGCGCTTGTGCTAAGTCGCCACAGTCCCGGTAACTTTGTGCCAGGTAAAAAAGATATCGATCATTATCTGGTTCTTCCAGAAGGGCTTGCTCCAGTACCAGCGCATCTTTTTTAAATTTTTGAGGATCGGATGATCGCGAACCATCCAGGTAACGAATGATAGTCAGTCCGGGGTAAAGTGCTTGCGTCTTTGCTTCTTTACTTTCGATATATTCGTGTAATACTCCCTTGTACGACCACTCGAAATGGTTGTTTACGATTTGACACCGGACATAGGAGATTCCATTATCTGTAAATTGCACGATATACGAGTCGTGGTAAAGTTTATTCCAGCTAAAATCAGGAGCCAGTCTGATTATTTCATCTGCATCAATGATAAAAAGATAATCGGCTTTCCCTTTCGCCAATTGAAGTGCTTCCGTTCTGTTATATCCAAAATTTTTCCACGGCCGTTCGAATAGCTCTCCGGGGATATCCTTTAGAAAATCCTTAATAATTTCCTGCGTTCCATCTGTGGAGCCTGTATCTACAATTACCCAATAATCAATAATATGCCGGAGAGATGAAAGGCAACGCTGAATAACCCTGGATTCGTTTTTTACGATCATATTCAGGCAAACAGTAGGGCGATGTGGAGTGGCTGGCATAGATTACTTTTTAGGTGTATTCATGGAGGAGGATGGCAGTGTTTTTCCCGGATGCATTATTGTTTATAGACAAATAGCTGGTTTTTCTTTTTGGCGAAAAAGGTATATGGCTGCGGGAGCGGATAATAAGTCAATGCTTTTACCAGCGGTTTCATCCGTTGATGCACAAATTCGGGATCACAGGCATGCAAATCCGCAATCCACTGATGATGTTGTTCCGGAAAGGTATTTGTGCCATGATATCGATAAACATAAATATACCCTTTCCCGGAAAGGCGCGCTACTTTTCCGGAGTCAATATATTGACCTAAAAACACAGAGTCTTCGCCTTGAGTGGAGTATTGCCCGGATTCGGGGTATCGAAATTTAGCATCTTTTACGGCTAAAATACTACCGGGAAAAACCTGGTGCATGGGGGAGTTTACGTAATGCGGTACCCAGTCAACCCAGAACATTTCTCGTCGCGCTCCAAAAAAGGAAAGTTGATCGGATAATAAGCAGGCATGTGCTTTTTCCCGCAATAAACATTCAACCTGCAAGGAGATGCGCTCCGGGTGGTAGAGGTCATCATCGTCCCACTGCATTATAAAGTCTCCCTTGGCCGCATCAATTGCCTGGTTTCGGAGTGTTCCGAGGTTAAACTTGCCATCCAAAAAAATCAGACGTATTTCCGGCCGATTGAGTTGTGTTACATATTTGTGGATTGCTTCTTTATAAGCTGGAGCTGCATCTGTCACAATGACCAATTCCTTGTTGGGATAGGTTTGATCTAAAAAACACTGAATAGATTGTTTAAGTAAGACCAACCGCCATCCTGTGACTGTTAAACAACTTATTAAAGGGAGCATGCACAAAGATTTTCAGTTCGTAATACGCAGCAAAAGGCACGAAAAAAACTGTTACCAGATTCTTTCATGCCCTTTGATTGTACAGTATTAATGTGTTACAGCGCTTTAGCGGCTACCATATCACGTTATCAATATCCAAGAATAGGTTGTCTAACCTAAACAAGGGTAACTTCTCTTCCAGGTTGGAGAACACAACTACAGAAAAATGAAGGTTACCATCAAAGTGTTGTAATCCATCCGTTGATCCCTGCTGGCCAATAGCTGTATTTGTTTGCAAACCTCGCTCTACAACCCAGTTTTTGATAATGTTGCTTAAGCATGAAATAAACGATTGGCTATCGCCCATAGGCAATGGGAATTGAACCGTCATGAACACGGGGAGCAAGACCTTTTCCAGCTCTGCCAAGCCAGGGTTAACGCCATAACTGTAATTACAGGTAAGCTGGATATTCTGCCCAATATAAGGAGGAACACCCATAAGGATAGATTCAAACATATACGTCATCAAAATATCCATCGAATATTTTTGATTCATATCTGTTTTGATT
This sequence comes from Saprospiraceae bacterium, assembly GCA_020437105.1. Classification (GTDB taxonomy): domain Bacteria; phylum Bacteroidota; class Bacteroidia; order Chitinophagales; family Saprospiraceae; genus JAAEZH01. The sequence goes on along the minus strand of JAGQWR010000112.1, from coordinate 31,498 downwards.
CCAGCAACATTAATCAGTTCCTGACTTTCCAGGAATGGAACTAAAGGGTTGCTGGCTCGGGTCAAAGCCGTTTGAAAAATGAATTCCAAATTCGTCTGAGGACCTGAGAACGGATCTTCCTGATTTCCTAATAAGTATTCGTTTCGTATTACAGATACACCGCCCCAGCCATTCTGCAGGTTGATAATATCCAATACATCTGCACGAATAACCCGGAATGGATAGGTCTGACGCTCACTATAACTTATATAATCATTGCCTTTAAGGTATTTATAAATGAATTTCTGATCCGGAAGGCTACTTTCGGGCTGCATGACCGGAATAATATCATTGTCCTCTGTCGGAATCAGGATTTCAATGATCTTTTCCGGGTTTTTATTAGCCGGAGTACCTTGTATCGTAATGAGTAACTCATTAGAACCTGTAGTACCTGTCTCGCTGATCTTATACACATTCGAGTTTGGAAAGGTCGGTTTTAGCGAATTGTCTTGCACGACCTCTTGCCAATATTGCCATCCATTCGCAATCCGGGCAGCCATCCAGGCAAAATCCTGCACTACACGAACAGCAGATTGATAGCTCGAACTGGTAGGCGCTGTTTCTGCATTGACCTGAGCCAAATATTGACTCATAGCCGTTTGCATGCTCGGATATACTTCACTGAATTGAGCCAGGGCATTTGTAAGAGGCGCATAAACAACTGTTCCATAACTGGAAGTATTATTCACGCCGCCCGTTGCACCACCTGTTGCACCGTATTGGATGTAAGCCTGAATGCTGTCCTGAGCTGCTTGTACTTCATTGTACTCGTAGTTATAAGACCAGACTTTTGCTTCCTGAATTTTCAGATTTTCCCCGGTAACTCCTGTTGGACCAAAGATCGGATATAGATCTCCTTCCGGACCAGTTGGGCCCATTCCAAAGGATTGTTGTTTCACCGATGGAGGTGTTGGATATTCCAATAATGGAATAGGAATTTTAACCTCTCCAATTTGTGACGAACTGCCTACCGGCGGACCATCCTGGAAAGGAATAATAAAGGATAACCAGGAGGATGGGCGGTAACCCGTAATACCTGGAATATCTCCAAATTGGTGTTCAACATGCGTTAAATTGTAATCCAGGTTTAAACTAATGTTCTTATTATCCGATGCATCCTTGGTGGAAAACAGATATGTCAGATAGGAAGCAGTCGGACCTGTTGAAACCGGTATTTTCGAAGTCGAAAGTGAATAATCCGGGTTTAGCTGAGGTTCACTATTAGCTTCCATTGCCAGGAATCTGTTTCTAACCGGTATAATCTCCGTCCGGACTTCAGCAACCGGATCAGCTGTAACCAATGGTTGTCCAAACAAACTAACCGGACCGCCGGTTGGGCCATAACTGATTCCGACCGGATTCTGAACAATAGCATTAATGTTATAGGCATTCGAAAGCTGATCCAGGATACTTTGTTTGTAGCGTTCCTGAGCTTCCGGCAAGGAACTTTGTGGAGGCAGTGTAGGCCCTACAATAGGCATAACCCGAGCCGAAATAGCTTCTGCAATGCAGGCCTTGGCATTCAGAATGACGCTGTAAGGATTGTTCGTCCCCGTTGGTGCCGTACTTTGGTAGCAAGTTACCTGATTGAAAATGCCGTCTGACATATTGTGGCTAATCTGACTAAGTGGCACCGCATACTCTGGCGACAACATTTGATCTACAGCCCCCAGGAAATTACTCGCCCACTGGTCAATATCGACAGAAGAGTAGGACTTATAAGTGGCACCATAGCCAAAGAAGAATCCACTCTGCGGATTGTATGGGTAAAGCAACACATTGTTCATCGACACCAAACTGTTTGACAACGGTTGTGGTCCGAAGAAATGAGCAGTTTGGTTGTCAATGTTATAGGTGATTCCCTCTTGCCCGAAACGAACTGCCCAAACACGTTTGTTGTCCTGGTTTGCACCATCCACATGATTCCGGTCAATACCTTCGGCGACTTTTAATTCGAGGGCACTCGTTTGGAAGTTAGCCTCAAATTTTTTGGCAAACCCGGTCAAACCAGAATACCCTTGGGAGCCTTCTGCCGGTTTTGTAACAGGACTTACCGTGGAAATTACCGTTTTCACTCCGGTATTGGTTATGAATTCCGGATCGATAAGGCTGGAATCCCTGCGCAACTGCATTTCAGTTACCAATTCAAATATCGTCTCATTATTATACAGTCCTATCGGTACACTGATATCGAATTCTCCTTCATCGCCTGGATGAGGCGGATCAGTACTTATTCCACTCGCTATTTTATTCAGGTAATCTGAAATTTGTGTGATGTAGGTCAGGTAAGCATACAAATGATCTCCATTCAATGAGATCTCCTGGCCAGGCTGCAGGGAATTCATCAGAAATAACCCGGCACCGGAAGCCGGGTTCTGTTTGGTCCAGAAATAGATATCAGATAACTGATAATAGTACTGCTGGTAAACGACGTTATCCGCCAGGGCCCGGTTCTTGGAATCATCTATTTGATTCGGATCTACTGGTGGCAGATAAAAATTATAGTTGAAGTTAAATTCCAGAGATAACTGACCAGTTTCGATAAGATATCCAAGTGTTAAACTAGGTAGTTTGGCAGCAGAGATTAAGACATCAGTATAACCGACCCTTTTCTGCATTTCTATATACCTGCCTGGATTACCATCTGTGGCCGGGCTAAATTTGGTTTTATTTCCAAATAAATCGATCCAATCCAGATGCATAGTCATAGTAGCTCCAACACCCAGATAAGGATTGTTCGCGCCGGAAGGGCCAACAACACCCGTAACACCTAGTGGATCTAATTGGAAAGGTGTTGCTTTGTAGAATTTATAAGCGGGTAATACCTGCTCGTAATGTTGATAGGTAGCTCCCAAATTGTCCTTTGTAATAGGTCCGGCAGGAAGGCCCTCTACACTTTCTTTAAAGCTGCTGTTTTCTATAATTTTGTAGCCTACTAAGTTGTAATTGTCTGCCAGGTAAGCCTGGTAGTCATACTCAGGAGCAACTACTTGTACATTCCTGGAAACTTCAAATCCAACATTACCGGGAGGAATTTTAGATACTGGTTCCCGTTTGTCCTCGTCTTCCACATAAACGGATGAGGCAGTTGGATCCATTGGGTCGCCTACGATCAGACTATTTACGAAATTTTGAACATTATTACTGGTCATCGCAAAGGTGATGACCAAGGATATTTCTCCAATTGGATTTTTAATAAACAAATCCTCTGGTAGTCCATCCTGTGATTCTGTCTCTTCATAGTAAAGATAGAATCCACCCTGACGGATGATACTGGCTTCCCAAAGTAGTTCTACAAAATCTTTAAAGGAATTGACCAGATTCTTCGGATCGTAATTACTGGTTTCAGCAGATCTTGTAAAACTGACTGAGCTATCGGGTTGTGTGTAGGTCGATAAATTGGATTGAACCAGCAGGGTTTTTTCTTTCCCGAGTGCTGTCGAAATCAGACCACTACTACCCTGACCATCAGGTTGATACAAAATATGAACCCGGCTATCAATAGCAATTGGGTCATTGTAGGAAGGATGTTCCTTGAGATAAGCGAGTAATCTTTCTAAATAAACAACGCTGGTTTCGTCGGCACCAATGATTTCATAGGTATTCGGAAGCTTGACCTGGCCCGTATCAGTATTGCTGTCGCTTGCACCTACTGCTACCTGCTTCAATCTAATATTCAGGAAAGTAGACCAGTTATAGTATTTCAATGGCTCGCTGGTCGATTGTTTCTCCGGATATTGGCGAGTAGCCATCATTGGCTTCAATTCCTGTTGCTTTTCTGTTTGGATAACATCCAGAAGTCCGTCGGGTAATAACCAGATAGCTGGTTGCGGATTTTTCTGGTTAGACGGGAATGTAGCTCCCGGACTACCAGTTGGTCCTGAATGATATACGAATGTGCCAGGGTATGTCCATCCAAAATGACTCTTTAAGGTATAATGTTTTGCAACCTCATCGGAGATCTTCATATTGGAATACTGCGCACCTGGGTAGTAGACCGTATTTTTAAGACCTGTAGCTTTAATTATTTCACTATCAGGCAGTGTAACGCCCAATTGGTTAGGGTTCATACCCCATCCGGTTGGCCCTACACCAAAGTTCAGCCAGGTGGCTCCATTGGACTCGGTTTTTTGCAGGCTGATCCACTTAGTGGCTTCCTGACTACTCGGCTGGGCGCTAATCTGTTGTCCGGTGATGTTGTAGTAAGCGCAAACATCTTCATCTATACAAGGCGCTCCAGACTCGAAGTTAATCTCCGGAGTAATTGGCAAACGAAGTCCTTGCAGGAAGAAGCGGGCTGCCATACCGGCAGAACTGCCTCGATCAACATTGGAAAATAAGCGATCCAGTATTTCGCTAACTTCCATACAAACCAGATTCGGAATAAGCAATTCCTGATCAGGTTGGAAGATACCTTCTACTCCCTGGTTATAGTCTGCCAGGTAAGGAACAGGAACACTGTAGGTATCTGAAAGAGAACTAAAGGTGTATTGTTTATTGTGAATCGAGGCTTTTTCAAGCAAATAAGGAATAGTCAATGGTACCTGTGAGTTCAGTACTTTCTGATTTTTCAGAACCAAAGTTACATTGCCTACATCTGTATTCAGTTGTTGGGCGATATCATACAGCGTATCATTTGCCTGTACATTATAGCTGGAACCACCCGTAATTCCGGTTGGCCCGACTAGCGTACCTGCCAATACTACGTTTGGAGTAGACTGATTGGATAGTCCCAGGTTTACAACGGCCTGAGGTGCAGCAGTAGTGCCATACGTTCCTTGTCCGGTTGGGCCTAATGGGCCACTGGTACTGGTAGAAAGATAGGTGTCTGCAATTAGCTGGAAGTCATCCTCACCTCTTGGGTTATAAACAATATTTGGAATATTTAATTGTTTGGCCTGGAGTAGCTTCCCTTTCACAAGGCCTGCACTATTTTGAGGGTCGTTGATGACATCCTCTAGTGTAGCTACCGGCTCGTTCGCTGGTTTACCCTGGTTGAGTGCTGCAACAGCTGTCGCTAAAGAATCCTGGGTACTGAGTTGATACGGAGTCCAGTCCAGATAAGAGATGGTCGTTCCTGCCAGGATTAAATTATTGATAGCTGAATTAGCGTTTCCAAGTGCAGCTGGTGTCACACCAAAACGACTTGACACATCTTCCAAACTTTCCGTGTTAGCCAGGGTTACCTGATACCCTGAAATTAACAGGGTCGCATACGGGTTGAGCGGAATATGGTTATTGGCCGAGGCGATCATCGCAGGGGTAATATTATTCCCTACCGGACCATTACTGGTTTGATAGTTGTTCATCTTAGTGGACAAGCCACTCAGACTAGTTGATCGATCCGTTGGATACGTATAATTCTGGATCAGGCTGATGGAATCCCCTAATCCCGTTTGGATGATCATTTGGAAGTAATCCTGGAAGGTAAACTGTGCCATAGAGGTCATCTCCTCATTAATGACAATGGCATCCTCTATTCCGTCCGGATTATTATGCTGTTTCTCCCATTCGTTTTGATAATCAACATAGAGTTGATCAAAATATTCATTTACCTCATTGATATAAGTTTCTCCTGCCTGACTGAAAGTATTGAAATTGATATCATAAGTCGGATTTGGAGACCATGTAGGCCCTGCTTTCATTGTCAATTCAGGGAGCATCGGGAATACCGTCGCATTAATCTCGTCATCATCATTCGGAGACATACTATTTGGCCCGGCGATATAGACATTGAAGGCATCTTCAATCATCTCTGTCAACTCCTTGTAAGGAATCGGCGGAGAAGTCGAGCTGTTGATGGTATTATAGATATTTTGAAGCTCATCCAGGGAGATCGTTTTGTCGAGGATGTCTTCCAGTGTCGTATTCTCAACATTACGGTTGATATACGCATTCATTGCCCAGGCCAATGAGATCTCGGAGAGATGATCATAAGATGTCATGGGTGTAAATGTGGCTCCCGCTGTATTAAGCGGCGGAGCATCTACGTAGAGCATCCCTACATAGTTGGATTGTTGAGCAAAGGTTGCTCCTGCCCCACTGACGGTCAAGTGTGGGGTGAAGTACAGCTGCACCATCCGTTTGCTGTCCAGTATAAGAGGTTGCCATACAAGGTCTACAACCTCCGGAACACTCATCCGATAGACTGGCAGATATTTAAATAAAGAAGCATAGTTACTGTGGTTCAGGGATGGTGCATTCGAACCATCATACCAGGGAGCTTCGGATAAACGATCTGTTCCGACAGTCAGGTCCAGATGCAGTGTTGCTTTAAAGGATAAATGAATCTTAATCGTAAAGATAATCTTGATCTTGATGGTCAATTCTACGCTAACTTCTACATCAAAAGAAAGCGGAATTGCCCGGTAAGATTCAAAGACAAAGGCCACTAAAGCGGAAATGCTGATTTTTAATTCAGCCTGGATTAGTACCAGATCTACGGAACCATAAACCATACCCGATACACCAACTGTACCGGAAAGTTTATAATACTGGGAAACATCTTTATTGTCGTTTGCAGCGAGTATTGCTGCTGTATCTGCGTTGGGTGTGAAATATGAGAAAATACCTTCAATGATACCAACCATGGTAAGGCTGGCACCTGCTTTGATCGGCCCCTCACTTACGTCCTTACCAACACCCACCTGCAGGCCTATACCAAAAATAATTGTTGGCCCAAAGACCCCAGCGGTAGTTTGTGGTGTTTCCGTGGAAGCTCCGGCTTTTAAATAGCCAAAATAAAATCCTCCGGAACCCGTAAAGGGGAGCATTTGCAGGGTGAAGGAATCGGAGAAATCGGTTGCACTTTTCGGGAAACCGAGATTGACTTTAAAACTCCCGTCTGTATAGAGATCTAAGATGAAAGAAGGTAATGTAATAGAAACTTCTCCTACATCAAATTTTCGGAATGCATCTGGCAGTTTTAATTCAATATGGTAATCTCCAACAGTATCGGAGATCTTTTTGTATAAAACCTGGAATTGCAAGCCATCAAAAACACCTGCTTTATCGCCACTTACATCAATCAATAATCCATAAATATTTGGATCATTGAAAACGCCACTTAATTCGAAGGTGTCGATTATCTTGAAAACAGTTCCTATCAGCCATTGACTGTTGGCGTCAAAGGACATTTTTGTAGGATCATAAGGTGGGTATGCCGATTTATCTTTTGGCGGAGCAAAAGCATTTTTCATTGCCTCAATTGCATCCTCGACATTATCTACCTCACTGGAGTTTATTTTGACGTGGTGTCCAAGGCCTAAAAAGGAAATTTTAAAATCATCCGTACCGATTGGATCACCTGGCTCCAAAGCACCATACCATCCAAGTGTTTTGGAGTTTCCGTCCGGATTCCCAAAAATGGATATGAAAAAGTCAGTGTTCTTCCCAAGCGCACTATAATCGGGGAATGATTTTCCTAAAAATTTAATCACTGGTTTATCCAGTGAAATCATATAAGAATGCTTCCCGCTACCAATACCAGCATCATCAGTCGTCATCATGAACGTCTGCTGACTTGCCGTAAATTCTAATACACTTTCGATTCGGAAATAGTCTGTCCCGGCTCCAGCTCCCGGAAGTGACAAACTGGTATTTCCGTATTTTGTATTAATATCATTTTCACCAGCACCCCAACTTAGTAAGAATCGGGCGATCAAACCTGCTCCGGAAGCCAGAGAACCAGCTGTGCCCAGGTTTAAATCGAATACAATACCATACCAGTTTGGTGCATCTTCCAAAGGACTCATTGCCGGGTCAGAACCCATTACAAAATAGGGGAATCCTTTAGTTGGAGGTAAGCTGTTTTTATCTCCGTATATAAAGTCCGAAATCTTGAGTGGATAAGTATCGTAAAAACTGCCTTCCCTGAAAGTACTCAGGCTTTCCTGCAGGATCAGATCCTGAGGTTGGAATGCAAAAGATAAACCACTTGTTTGATTTTCCTGTACCGTAAATTTCAGATCAATATTCAGATTGGAGATCGCTAAACCCTGATCTGTTGGGTCTTGCCCATTTTCTCCTCCAAATGAATAGAGATCCCAATCGGCAGAATCTGGATTCAGTTTATTAAAAGCAAGGAATCCATATAAGGAGAATTGTGCTTGTACATCCGTGCCGGATGGCCCGGTTGCCCCCATAAGCGTATTGAAATTACCATTGTTGATTTCAACATAATCCAGATTACCGTTATTAACAAAAAACTTGGTTATCTCTGGTTGATTATTTTGTTTTTGGGTGGTAAAAGTATAGATCGGTTGTCCGCCGTATTCCTCAAATGAGCCATCAAACAGGATCGCTCTTAAATCAGAAGCTTGCTCAACACCATTTACGGTTACCTTATTGACACTATCCGAAAAGAACTCATCCGAACTCAACTGTACTTTACTCTCAAAATTTTGAATTTTGGAGTTTTTAAATAAAACTTTTAATAGAAGAACCGCATAGTTATACGGATTTCCTGCATTTACCCCAAGGTCTATAGGCTCATTGGGAGTAGTATATAAGTCGTCCTTGTAGTTAATAAGGGCGAACATGGAGCTAGTATAGTTATAAGGAAATCCAATATCCTGATTATTAACCAGTGTAGGCTGGCTAAGGTCAATTCCAAAATGGTGCGCCTTAAAGTTGTCCATATCATGGATCCCGGCTAATAAACCTTGCAATTGGGGTGGAAAACTTTGTAAATCCACATCAACGTTTAAGGCTAAAATCCCCCGCCAATCAGGATCCTGTACAATACGTGCGAATTGCTCGAAATTGGGGTCAATTGCAGCTGCAGCTATCCCTTCATCCACAAACTTCTTTAAGTTTGTAGAAAGGTCTTTTATAATGCCAGGCACATTAAAGCTGTCCTTGTTGGTCCATTGCCCGGTACTTTGGACCAGGTCAAGTATAGTTCCTTGTGTATATTTAAAGAGGAGGGTATTATTTACAGCAGGGGTAGCTCCAGATGGGCCAGGAACATCAAAATTAAAGGGCCAGCCTTCAATCGACATTTTATTTTCGAAATAGGCAGTAGCTCCAAGCCCTCCTTGTCCATTTATGAATTGGCCCAACTGTTCATTATCACTTACAACTAAAAATTGTTGGTTCGTTTGGAAAGAACTCTGTAACTCAGGCTTCAGATTATCAAATCGCAAAAGCTCCTGATTCGGGTATGAATTGGGGTTGTAATTCTGGGCCAGTTGCATCCGCGCCCACTGAAAAGATTCATTATTGACCTCTACATATAAGCCTTTGGGAGAGGTTGCTTTTGTTACATTATTGTAGTTGGAAGCTGGTGGTAAGTTGATACCAATTTCTTCCTTTCTGGTTTGGCCTAAAATTTGATTTTCAAAATCCCGCAGTGAATGTGGTTCCGTTTTTAAATAATCGTTGATGGCATCCGAATCCAGCGCACCATAGGGTACCAGTGGAAATGCCGGGTCAGGCAGTCCAGTTGGTCCGAGTACAGCTGAGAGTGTTGGAAACTGATCCAATATATTTTTGGCTAAATCAGAACGGCCCTGATTAACCTTAAATAAACTGTTTTCAGAAGGCTGCGAAAAATAAGCAGCAGCAGGTGGAAACGTAACCCCTAATGATGCGGTTATGCCGTTTGCATAAACGGGAGATACAACGCTTACCCAAGAGGTAGAATATTCACTTGTCAAAAGTGATGTCGGGGCATTTGCATCTGTTAATGGAAATGTTGGAGCATAGGCATTACCTGGTGTAAAAACCATGGCATTTCCTCTTGATTGGGCTGTTTTTGCCTGAAAACTAAAATATTCTGTTCCGGCAAGTCCGCCTATAAGATAGTGGGTTCCTGTCTGACCAAGTGGACCGGTTGCTCCAGCTATTCCTTCCGTATTGATCCCCATTTCAAAATAACCATCCGGAGCAAAATAATAGTCGACCGGTATGCCATTTGAAGAAGGTTTTGCCTGAAGTACCAACTGGGAAGGATAGTTATCTTCCTCCATAGCATACAACTCAATGGGTACGCCAAAAATCGTTCGGAAATAGGTGGATACAGGTACAGCGCCATCATTATTTACGGTTCCTAATACAAGTGGTTCCTGATTACCTCCTTTTAACAGTACACTTTTACCTGTGAATGCAAGGGTACTTCTGGTGGGAACAAGCGGATCCCAATTTGCTATAAATAAAGGGGACTGGTTTTCGTCTCCAGATTTTAAAATAGGGTATTCTTGGTATTCTTTTGTTCCATTCGCAGAATATGAATAGGTCAATGCTGCTGGTAATCCCGTTTCCGGATTTACCCCTCCCATTATAATAGCATTCGACACAATTTTGCCTCGATATGGACCAGTAAGCGGAATAAAAATATCATGGTGCGGATGAATGTGTGCTTTCTTTTTCACTCCGGTATTGACCGCATCCAGCAGAATAGAGTCTTCAAAAACTAAATGTTTTCCGGAAGGATGTGCCAAATTTCCTTCAGGTATCAAAGAGGCTTTGCCCTTTTTGACAATGTATTTTATACGGCCGTGTTTAATCGTCAGATCATCCGAATAGTTTGTATCGGCATCCAGTGATAAGGTAAATTGGACATGAAGTTCCTGACAGGATGAATCAAGGGTACACCAATAAAGTGAAGTATGCTCAGGTTGCGTTGGAAAGGTTTTCTCCAATATCCCCTGGAATAATTTGAGGTCATCGGGTACCTCCGTTAGAAATAATAAAACACCTTGCTCTTGTTCCCAAATTTGTGAAATACTTAATGAATAATCCAGCTTTGGTTTATCTGGCTTATGGTCTGTATAATTGACTTTTGTGGCTCGACCTGAGAATCGGCCAGGTTTATAAAAACAAATAAACCCATTTCCATCAGATTGGGAAGGGATAAATAGACTGGTTGATCCTTGGAGCGAATGAAATGATAACATATCCAAGTGGATGTGGCGTGTGAGCAATAGGGTTAAAGGGGCTTGTCCTGGAGGGAAACAAAACCAAACAATAATATTTTTTAATTAAAACGGTTGGCTTAAATTAAAAGCACTATGGCTGACTTATTGTTATATAAGTCAGTTATTTAAGTTTGGAAAAAGAGCGTTATTTATTTCTGCTTGGCCGCAGTAATAAGACGATTGAACCCTAAGGTAAGCTATTTTGCATTATAAATTTTGGTTTCTCTTTTTATGCATCAAACCTTCATCCCGTAGATAGCAATTTTTGATTTGTAAAAATCACACCGATAAAATCTATTTTACTACACAAAAGACTGACAAACAACCATTTAACATTCTGTTAAATTTAATTCATTTAGGAGTTACACTTATTTTTATTGAAAAGTAAATTAGAAAATATTTTTAAAAAAAATATTTCGCTAAAAATAAACACTGGTAGGTCATAAGTATAAATACCTGTCAGGAACAGGCAATTGTAGCGTATTTTGAAAAAACTATTCCCTCAATTCATTCAAATAGGATATACATTCTTCTTCAAATTGGAAACCTTGGATTTTAAGATTGCCACCATGAAGATTCCATTTATCTAAATTACGGTGCTGAAAAAGCAAGTCCCCCTGATAATCAAATTGTCGCATGGTTTTATTTATAGGACTCATATCAAAGGAATTCATAATGTATTTTTGCCCCAACCTCCGCCAGGCCAAATGAAATGTATCCTTATCTCCTAAGAGGTACTGGTAATAAAAATCAGAATGTTGATTGTAAAAGTCAGTCAATTGCAGTGCTTCCCAGGATTTGCGTTTATTGATAACCATTTGCCCGGTCTCAAAAGCTGGTTCATTCTGATAGGGTACATTACAAACCGACCAGATGGGTTGATAAGATGCCAAACGTCCGTAGTCTGGCCAAAAATAAGCGCCCAATTCCTGATACGCCTCATACTCAAACAAAAAGGCAGGATCCTTGATTGGCACATTATCTGCATCAATAAACAAGACTTCCTCAAATTGGCTGTGAATAATTGAAAGCGGCTTGGCAACATATCCTTTCACTTGGGTTTCGCCTATTACTTCGTATAAATCTATACATTGAACATCCAGACCAGAAAGTTTTTCTTCCCACACCCCCGGCATTTCTTCCTTACCCAAATACCATAATTCAATTGGGAGTTGGCATTGATGAATCTTTCGCAAGACATTAATACAAACCCAGGCACATGGAAAATACGTATTGCCGCCTCCTACGATGATAATTCCACGGCCTTCGTATTTACCCTCCGGGTAGGGGCTAAAATTGTTTATCAACTCTTCTTGTAACTTTTGGTGGAAGGCCAGCTGTACTGGATCAACAGCATTTAGCTTAGGCCGAATCTCAATCGGGGTACGAGCCATATCCATCCACATTCCCTTCCAAGCTCCATGCTCTTTTGGCCAAAGAAAGCCACTGGTTGCGTAACGTGTATTAAACTGAAATTTCAATACCACCTGATCTAAACCATTACGAATGACCGTCCATTTCTTATCAATATTCTTATTGGGTTCAACAACAAATCCTTCATAGGATAATTCAACCCAGTCTTCATTCGATGGGGAGGATAAAAAGGTTTTCTGATCTACCAACTCCTGGTAGACTTTTTTTTCAATGGCATGAAAATCATCCGGTAATTTGCGCCGCATCCCCGGCCAACGCAATCGCAACTCTTGCAACAACTGAAGGCAATCAAATTCAAATTTAAATCCAGCGATTTGCATCGGATTTCGGGAAAGACTCCATTTATCCCCATTTCGGTGCTGAAACAAAACTTCTCCCTCAAAGTCATGCTGTAGAATAACTGCATCATTGTGCAAAGAACGATTTGCAAAGGGTAAGAGAGTAAACGCTACCCCTAATTTATGCCAGGCGATTCTGAATGTATCCTTGTCTCCATAAAAATAAGCATAGTAAAAATCAGAATGCTCATTATAGTGCATAGTCAATAATAGAGGATACCAACACCTGCGCTTATTTAGCACGATCTGACCAGTTTCAAATTCCGGTTCATTCCGAAAAGGCACTTGGCAAATATCCCAGACTTCCTGTTTGGTCCAGTTCAGGCCATGGCCCCTACCCAAATAGCGATCGGGCCAAAACACGGACCCGGTCTTTTGATATCCTTCACTTTCAAACAAAAAGGCTGGATCGCGTACCGGTACATTATCTGTATCCAGGTACAATACTTCTTCAAATTGGCTATGCAAAATGGCATAGGCCTTTAATTCCCAGCCGATCAGGTTTTTCACCGGATATTCTTTCCAAACTTCTAAAGCATCAATGCATTTTACGCCCAAAGGTTCAATGAGCCTGATCATTTCCTGATTCATTTCTGCACTGCCCAAATACCAGAACTCAATAGGCAACGTACAGCCCAATTTGCGTAACATTTGAATACATACCCAGGCACAAGTAAAATAAGTTTCGCCTCCACCACAAAGAACAATGCCCTGTCCGGCAAATTTCTGTGAAGGATAATCAGGCATCTGACTTATGTAGTCAAGAGCTCGGGCTTGATAATTAGCCACTTCGTCTGGCAAATGCATATTGGAAATTTAATAGGCTCGGATACGGAGAAATACCAATATACAAACACTTTTGATTCAATTTTTCCACTACCCCCAATAGTCTACCCTTTCACCCAGTTAGCGCCTATTTTACGTGCTCGCCAAATAAGTAAGAGCTTGTTCGGGAATTATACTTCGGCGCATGAACGACAAATAATATCCCTGGTTCATCCAGACAAGCAGCGATTATAATTTCATCTTTTTTACCTTAGTCTCCTGATGCCCGGGCAACCTCCACATAGCACCCTCGATAAAGTGCAATTTGAACAACTGTTCAAATCGCACTTTAGCTACCTATGCAATTTTGCGAAGCAATATGTACAGGATGCTGATGCCGCACAGGACATCTGCCAAAAGGTGTTTATCCGACTCTGGGAAAAGCGGGAAAGTATGAATCCCCAGCAATCTATTAAGTCTTACCTGTTTACGGCGGTCAAAAACAGTAGCCTCAATTATATCCGCGACAATAAAAAGTATAGAAGTCAGGTGCTCGATATCGATTGCGGCAACCTGGATTTTGCGCAGGAGACAGACTATTTTGCGGAAGATGAACTGCGGAAGCGTATTGAAAGCGCCCTCAACAGCCTGCCGGAAAAATGCCGATTGGTCTTTGAAATGAGCCGATACCAGGATAAGAAATACAAAGAAATTGCCGAAGAATTGGATATTGCCCAAAAAACAGTGGAAGCCCACATGTCTAAAGCGATTAAAGCGCTAAAAGAAAAACTTCAGGATTATCTGATCAGTATCATCCTCCTGATTAGTATTTTATGGAACGTTCTAAAATAATCGGAAAGCCCACTAAGGGTAAAAGGAATTTGAAGTGTAATACATCTGTAAGTAAGAAGGCAAAATTAATGATCTGTTATGAGTGTAAAGATTTTTTTGCTAATCGAGGCACGCCCGGAGCCTAATAGCAGCGCTATTAAGGCGAGGACGGAACGAAGAGTAGTGGAAAAAGATTCAGTCATAAATGATTGATTAATTTGTCCTCTTACTTTAAAAAAATGTTTAACTAAATGTTGCCAAACGACCCACATACGTACTTTTCTGATGTCGCTTCCAAATACCTGAGCGGAAACGCCAGCGATTTGGAGGTCCGCGAATTGGAAAAATGGGTTCTGGCAGATCCGGAAAATAAGCGCCAGTTTATGGCTTTCAAAAAAGCCTGGATGTTGAGCGGACTGGAAAAAGCAGCGCCCATTGCCCACGTCGATGACCTGTGGAAACAAACGGCTGCACAACTTACTCCGGAAGCCAAAGTGGTGCCGATTAAACGTAATTGGTTGCGTATCGCGGCAGCTATTGCCTTGTTGGTTCTGGCTTCTACTGTTATTTTTTACAACCTGCGTCCGGACGAAGTTTTTCTGGCAGAAGCGACCGACACGGTCAATCAGGTAGCCCTGACAGATGGCAGTCAAATTGCCTTGAACCAATCCTCCTCCCTCTCCTACTCTTTCGATAAAAAGAAAGGTACGCGGGTCGTCAATCTCACCGGCGATGCCTTTTTTGACGTAGCCCGTGATGAGGCACACCCCTTTATTATAAAAACCAGTTTAATTGAAATAGAAGTTCTTGGCACTTCCTTCTACGTAGATGCCCGCGAAGGACAACCCGAAATACAGGTGATCGTCGAATCTGGCCGTGTGGCCGTTCGATATCAATCGCAGGAAACAATACTGGAGGCCAATGAAAAAGCAGTTTTTCAGATTAGCACCAATCAGTTGGCCAAACAAATAAACGAGGACGCCAATTACCTCGCCTTGAAAACCAATAAACTGGTTTTCGAAAACACCAGTCTGGATGAAGTGGTATTTGCCCTAAACCGACAGTACCATACCAATATTCAAATGGAAAATGAGGGATTAAAAGACTGTACACTTAGTTCGACATTTACGAATAAATCGCTTACTGCTGTCCTCAATATTCTGGAATCGAGTATGCCCGGAATCGAGGTAATTGATGAGGGTAATGTGGTTGTTCTTTCTGGGAGGTGTGAGTGATTTGGTTGAGGGGCTGCGCCCTGTCTAGGGTCGAAGGTCGAAGGTCGAAGGTCGAAGGTCGAGGGTCGAGGGTCTAGGGTCGAGGGTTGTGAATGCGAGTGGGCTGGATTAGGTTTATCCAAAAATTGATTATGAATATCGAATTTGGATACGAACGCCTGAATGTTTGGCAAGATGCAAAAGCAATAACGCTACACATTTATACTATTACAAAAGGATTTCCTTCAGATGAAAAATTCGGTTTAACGAGCCAGATAAGAAGAGCAGCAGTTTCCGTCTGCTCAAATTTAGATGAAGGATGTACCAGAACCACAAAAAAAGAACAAGCAAGATTTGTTGAAATAGCTTTTGGCAGCCTTGTTGAATTAATTAGCCAATTAGAATTAGCCGTTGCACTAGATTACATCAACTATACAGATTTCGAAAATTTAAAATATCAATCTATCATTTTAAAAAGGAAATTAAGTAGCTACAGAAAATCAATCCTTGCCTAAATTATGGATGTATTGATGAAATATTTGAGGGTCGATTGAAAGTCGAAGGTCGAGAGTCTAGGGTCGAGGGTCTAGCCGCCTGCGGCGGTTTGATGAAGCACAGACTTCCAATTGACCAAAAAAACCTTAGACCTTAGACCTTCGACCCTAGACCAAATAAACCTTCAACCCTAGACCAGGGCGCAGCCCCTAGACCGCAAAGCCGACAGGCGAGCTAGACCGGGCCAAAGGCCCTAGACCAAAAAACCATCGACCAAATGCATTAAAGCGCAACAAAAGCCATGCGAATCATCCTACAAATATTCTTTTTTTTAGCTGTGATTCCGAATTCCCTTTCCGGACAGCCTGACTCCGGATACCCGCCTATTACCATCCAGGAAGAATCGATTAAAGTGGGTAAACTGCTCAAAGAAATTTCCCGGCAGTCTGGTGCGGATTTCTCCTATAATTCGAAGGTCGTGGATACAAAAAAGACCGTATCCTTTTTTGTCCGAGAAGCCAGTTTGGATGAGACACTCCAACAATTAGCACAAAAGCTAAATGTCGTTTATAAAATTGTAGAAGGACAGATCATTTTGAATTATGCTGAAAATAGTCCGGCAGAAATACCGGAAGAATTTTTTACACTCAGCGGCTTTTTATCCGATCAATCAACAGGCGAAAATCTAATTAGCGCAGCTGTTTATGTTAAAGGAACCAATAAGGGAGTTTACACCAATGAGTTTGGCTATTATGCGCTTTCGCTGAAAAAAGGAAAATACAAAGTAGTGTATTCCTATGTTGGCTATAAACAGGTGGAGGTGGAGGTCGATCTTAAAAATGATATACAGAAAATTGTAGCCCTTCCGCTTTCCAGTATTGAGCTGCCACAAATTGTTGTCGAACTTCCGACGGAAAGTATTTTAACTAAAAGCGCGCCCAATGAATTAAACCTGACTCCGGATGACTTAAATTCCCTACCCGAGTTTGGCGGTGAATCCGGATTGGTAAAAGGACTTCAAACCCTTCCGGGAATAAAAACACACAGCGATGGTTCGGCCTTTTTTTATGTCCGTGGCGGCGACCGTGATCAAAACCTGATTATTATTGATGATGCCCCAATTTATAATCCCTCCCACCTGCTCGGATTTTATTCGATGGTCATCCCCGATTTTACCAAACAAATAACGGTTTACAAAAGTGATGTCCCGGCCTCCATGGGCGATCGGCTTTCCTCCATTATCAGCATACGCACAAAGGACGGGAATCTGAATAAATTTGAATTTAGTGGCGCTCTAAATCCATTTATTAACAGGTTTTCGATTGAAACACCTCTTATTAAACAGCGTAGTTCCCTGTCTGTAACCTATCGCCACTCCAACTATCAATGGCTGTATAAACGTGCCGATGAAACTGCCAATTTTGGTTTTTCTGATTTCCAATTAAAGTGGAATTTGAAAATAAATAATAATAATCGACTCTTTTTCACCACCATTCAGGGACGCGATATTTTTGCCAACGGCTTGCAACCTGTTACCGATATCCGCTGGGGCAATGGCGCAGCCACGCTGCGCTGGAATCATCTTTTCGGACCGAAACTCTTTTCGAATACCACTATCTATACCGGTAATTATTCCTACAACCTGGTCATAGCACCTAATTACTGGAAATCCGAATTGGGAATGTTGAGTATTAAAACCGATTTCACGAATTATGTCGGACCAAAATTCACGGCAAAATATGGGTTCGAGTTACAGGGATATTTTAATACACCCGGCCAAACATCGCTGGATTCAACAATTACTTTTTTACCAAATGTCAGTTCCGATTATTCCCGAAAGGGTGTACTCTATTACCAGGGGGATCTGGATCTTGGCCAAAAAATAAAAATCAACCTCGGACTTCGAATGGTAAACTGGTCAAACCTGGGTCCGAAAACCTATTATGATTATGACGACAATTACGAGGTATCGGATACCCTCCAGGCAGGTAGCGGGGTGTATAATAATTATTTCAATGTTGATCCGCGGCTTAGTTTCCAATATCAATTAGATAGTAGTTCCACCATAAAATTGAGCTACGGAATTTATCATCAATATTTACAGCTTATTTTAAATTCGGTTTCACCTTTTACAGCTTTTGAAGTGTGGCTTCCGGCCGGACCAAATATTCTTCCCCAATCTGCGACACAATGGGCACTGGATTACAGCAAGTATTTCGCTCAACCGAAATTGAATTTAAATGCCTCGGTATATTATAAAACTTCCCAAAATCAAATTGATTACGAGGCACATGCCACGACCTATTTAAATCCATATTTAGAGGCAGAGTTGCGCTTTGGAGATGCGCGTTCCTACGGCTTGGAGCTCATGCTTAAAAAAGATTTCGGACGATTAAATGGCTGGGTAGCCTATACTTATTCCAGAGTATTCAGGAAAACGCAAGATTTAAATAATAATGATTGGTATCGGGCATTCCAGGACAGGCCACATGATTTTTCGATGGTCTTAAATTATCAATTTGCGCGACGTTTTATCGGGTCGGCATACTGGACATCCCAAAGCGGTTCGACCTTCACCTCTCCCGTCGGGTTTTACACCTTTAATGAACAAACAGTTCCGGTTTACGGAGAGCGAAACAATGATCGATTGCCTACCTACCATCGGCTTGATCTGGCTTTTAAATTTATTCTGAATAAAAAGGAAACCGCACGTTATCAACACAGCCTGACATTCTCCATTTATAATGCTCTGGCACATGAAAATGTATATACGGTGAAATTTAATAAATTATATAGTTCTCAATTATTTCCGCGCCTTCCGGCG
Source organism: Saprospiraceae bacterium (assembly GCA_020437105.1). GTDB lineage: Bacteria > Bacteroidota > Bacteroidia > Chitinophagales > Saprospiraceae > JAAEZH01. Next base: position 12,639 of record JAGQWR010000112.1, on the reverse strand, counting down.
AATGTCATATCAGATGATATTTTGAGTGCCAGCCAAATTGACCTGATTCGCTTTTTTCCGTCGCTGACCTACAAATTCAAAATTTAATATGATGTACCTGACTAAATTTCGATTTGTATTTATTCTGATTGGCTTATTTTCCTTCCTTGCCTGTGAAAAATCAATTGACTGGGAATTACAGGAGTTGGACAATCCAAAACTTGTGGTTGAAGCTATTTTAACGAATGAAAATCAGGTACAGGAAATACTACTTTCACAAACCTTCAGCGACCTCAATGGAGAAACACCTCATATAACTGATGCCCTCGTTTCAGTGGAGGCAAATGGCGTTCTGTATAATTTCCTCAGTGATCTTCAGCAACCTGGACTTTATAAAAGTGAAATACCATTTGCCGTCGTTGCCGACTTAGAATATACGCTGCATATTAATTGGCAGGGAGCAGACTACAATGCCAAGAGCACCTTGTCAACGGTAACTCCGATTCCGCCAGTTTCATTCTTGCCAGTTGCAGGCACGGATAGCCTGCTGCTCAGCAATTTTGTCCCTCCTTTCAGCGGAAACCAGCAATCGATGTATCAAGTTGATATTGATTGGGCACATATCAGTAGTGATTCACTCACCCATGCCCGACTTTATTTTTACACCTTCAGCTCCATTCACATCAGTGAATTACTCCCGCCGACCAAAGAGGTGGTTCAATTCCCGAAAGGGAGCATTGTATTTATTAAAAAATTCGGGCTCAATGAGGGGTTCGCCGAATACCTCCGATCCAAAGCCATCGAAACCGATTGGAACGGCACCTTTTTTTATAGTACTTCCGATAATCTCCCCACAAATTTGAGCAATGGCGCCTTAGGATTTTTCAGTACCTGCGCCGTTTTAACGGAAGTTTTGATTGCAGAATGAGCGTTCGCTGCGCGAAGGTTTAACGCGTTTGAATCGTTTAAAACGTTTAACGCGTAACTAATCCACTGGACAACTGGATCACTGGATCACAGGATCACAGGATCACAGGATCACAGGACCACCCCCGATAACTCTTCAAGCATCTGAATTAAAAATACTGTATCTTGATTTGCATGAAATGTATGCAACTCCTAGTCGCTTTCCTGCTGATCTCCCTGATTTCAAATAAGATCGACGCACAGCCGGATAAACCAAACGTGCTTAGCCTCGAATTTTTCGGCAAATCAGCTTACTACTTTGACCTCAACTACAGCCGTAAATTAACGGATCATTTTCAAGTTGGTGCCGGTGTTGGATTCCATCAATCCAGGATTATCAGGGATTCTGAGGGAGACTACCGGATCTTCGACTTGAGTTTGCCGATCTTTGGCACTTTAGTCGTTGGCGAAGGGCATCATCACATGATTTCTGAATTCGGAACCACCCTTGGGCTGCACTTCGGCGGGTTTAGCCCTCGGAACGGATTTTCCGGACTCACCCCATTCTTCTCAGTCGGCTACGAATACGAAGGAGAAAAATTTCTGTTCCGTTTCCCGCTTTATTTGGCCTTTATCGGGGAAAGTGAATTCTTACGCCCCGTTATGCCCTGGTTAGGAATTAGTGTGGGACTCCAATATTGGTAGTTGTTCGCTGCGCGAAGGTTTAAATCGTTTAAACCGTTTAACGCGTTTGAATCGTTAAGTCCGTTTATTTGTCACAGACGAATTTATAGACCCTCGACCTTAGTCCCTAAAATGGGCGTTAGCCCAAATCAACTCTAAACTTTAAACTCTAAACAGGGCGCAGCCCCCTAGACCGGGCGCAGCCCCTAGACCGCGAAGCCAACAGGCAAGCTAGACCAAGCCAAAGGCATAGACCTTAGTTCGCTTCGCGAAGGTTTGAAGCGTTTGAAACGTTTAACGCGTTTAAATCGTAAGTTATTAATCCTATTTATGATACAGCATTAGACCTTAGACGAGGCGAAGTCTCTAAACTATAAACTCTAAACTCTAAACAGGGCGCAGCCCCCTAGACCGCAAAGCCAACAGGCAAGCTAGACCAAGCCAAAGGCATAGACCAGCAGGTCGGAACGACCGCCTAGACAAAAAAAATCAATTCCAACTAAGGGTATAATCCAGATTGAGGGTATTAAGGACGAAAGGCGGAAAAAACGCCAGATTCCCAAATGTCAAAAAACTCAATCATGAAAAATTCTTTTTGGTTAATCGCAGTTTTATTTTCAGTTGTTCTGTTTCAATCTTGTCTAAAAGATCCTGTAACAGAAAATCCATTAGAGACCGTTGAACCTGAGCTTCCGCCAATGGCCATGTATAGCATGCCAACCACCGCTCTTCAGGAAACCGAAACAGATACTACCGCAGCATTAATGAATGGCATGACCTACTATAACTGGTGGCATGCAGCAGTTAATGTAGTTGTTTGGCACAGTATCGTTTCTGTACACATGGCCATACCTACTGCTGCTTTTAATATGGCATTTAATGAACCCGCAGAATATATTGGGAATGGTACGTTTGAATGGACCTATCAATATATTGCTACGCCCTTGCAGGGTGGCCAAACTTACAACGTTTCCCTAACTGGCCAATACCAGAATAATTACCAGGACGTGCTTTGGACTATGACCGTTTCACAGGTTGGTGCCTTTTCAAATTTTGTTTGGTATAGTGGTTTAGTAGCTACCGATCTCTCGGAAGGTGAATTCACCTTAAACAGATTCCCGGGTAACCCGGAACCATACCTGCATATCGAATATGATAGCGATCCAACTGTTGGCGATCAGGCGATTCGTTATACAAACGTAATTGCAAATAGCCCGGATTACGGACAATATATTGAATACCGGGTAAGACCAACCGACGCATTTAATCGTGCATTTGATGTACAGGGAGTCCCAAATAATTTCCTTGAAATTCGATGGAATGAACCATCAGGTGATGGTCAGGTAAAACACCCGCTGCACTTCAATGATAATGAATGGCATTGCTGGGATACTGCTCAAATTGATATTGACTGTGAATAACACACACATAAACAGCTAATCAACAGACGTGCTCCTGAAAATAGATTAGCTGTCTATGTCCTTAATTTAAACACAATCGGTACTGACTTCGGTCGGTATCGGTTGTTTTTTTTACGGATTTTTTGCGGATCTTTAAGAATGAAAATATACCACCGCCTGTCATTCCTGCTGCTGTTTTCTATTCTTTCGGCAACAGCCCAGGCGCAGCCACATAATCCAAATGTTGTTACGCTTGAATTACTGGGAAAGTCGCTGATCATTTTTGACGTCTCCTACAGCCGCAAATTGACGGATCATATTCAGCTTGGCATGGGCCTTGGTTTTCAGGATCGATCTACCCTCACCACGATAAGCGGGGATTATAAAGTAACAGACCTTAACGTACCGATTTTTGGAACCTACATTTTCGGACAAAAAAAACATCATGCGATCTCTGAATTAGGAGTTAGACTAAGTTTTACCGTTAGCAAGTTTAAAGAATCCAATTATTGGAATCGTCCCATTCCATTTGTTTCGTTCGGCTACGAGTTTGAAGGCGAACACTTCGTATTCCGGGTCCCAATTTATTTAGCATTCGTCGGCAAAAGCGAACTAACATCTACTTTCATGCCCTGGGCAGGACTGAGCTTTGGCTATCCCTTTTAAGGCAAAAATCAGCATTATCCCAAAATTTAGCATTCCTGTGACATCCGGCAACTCAAAAGCTGGTAACTAGCAGCTCGAAACCAACTAGCTGTATCCCTTGAAAACAAGTAGCACCGTTCTCGCACTCCTTTTTATTTCTGTCGGTTTGTTTGCACAAACGGCTGTGATAGAAGGTATTCTCGTAGATCAACAAAACAACCAGCCCCTGCCCTTTGCCAGTATTCAGGTCATGGATACCAATTTAGGCACGGTGGCAGATAGTAGCGGTTATTACCGCCTCGAGCTGAAACCTGGTATCTATAATATCAAGGCGAGTTATACCGGATTCCAATCGCTGCTCAAATACGAGATTCAATTGAGTTCGGCTAAGCCCGTTTTCATCAAATTCGAACTGGCGCCTCTCGCTGTCGGATTGGATGAGGTCACTCTCGTAGCCGATGCCTTTAAATCTACTTCCGAAAGCCCCTTGAGTTTACACACTATTGGCGTATATGAAATGGAGCGTATGCCAGGAGCCACCCTCGATGTGTCCAAGTATATTAGGACCATGCCAGGGGTGTCGCCGCGGGTCTCTTTTGGATACAACCTCATCGTGCGGGGAGGCGCTTCCAACGAAAACAAGTTTTATCTGGATGAGATCGAAATTCCGGCTATCACACACTTTAGCGTGCAGGGTACCAGTGGCGGACCAAACGGCATGCTCAATACCCGACTGCTGCGCTCTGCCGAATTTCATACTGGTGCCTTTCCCTCAAATAGAGGAAATGCCTTGAGCAGTGTTCTGGAAATTTATCAGCGGGAAGGACGTAAAGATAAATTCGGCGGCAATTTCACGCTTGGTGCTACAGATTGGGGCTTCATGCTGGAGGGGCCGATGGGTAAAAAATCTTCCTATATGTTTTCTGCCCGGGAGTCCTTTGCCCAACACATGTTTAAAGCCATTGGCTTACCCATCCTGCCAACTTATTCAGATGTGCAATACAAGCAGGTGTTTCGGTTTAATCCGCGCAATGAGCTCACCCTTACGGGAATTGGCGCCTACGACAAATACGAACTCAATCTGGAAGCGGATGCCAGCGAGTCCCTGCTCTATAATATTGGTTACATTCCGGAAGGAAAACAAATCCTCTACGCTGGCGGAGCGGTGTACAAACACTACATGGACAACAGTTTTTACACCTTCGTTTTGAGCCGGAATTACTTTAATAATTCGGCGCAAAAATTCCGTAATAATTCCTACCTCCCGGAAGATCAACTACTGGATTATCATTCGGTGGAAACCGAGACCAAATTGCGCTTGGAACATAAAATCTTCCTCGACGGCCACGAGATCGAATATGGCATCAGCTCAGAATTTGATCAATTATCAACAGATAATGCATCCTTATATACCAGTCCGGAAGGAGCGGTAGAAGAAGTGGTTTATAATAACAATTACAATTTCCTGCGCTATGGCGCCTATGTATCTTATGCCCGCCACTTATTAAATGACAAGCTCGATATTTTTGCCGGTTTGCGCATTGATGCGAATACCCTCGGTGCGCAAATGATGAATCCGCTGGATCAGTTTTCACCGCGTGTGGCTATCTCCTACGAATTTGCCCATGCCTGGACAGTTAATGCCAGTGCCGGAATTTATTACCAACTCCCACCCTATTCTTTATTGAGTTATCAAATTGAAGATGAGTTTGTCAATCAGCAGGGACTGGATTATATCCGGAGCAAACAACTGGGCTTGGGCGTGGAACATCAAACAAATAATGGGTACCAATTGCGTTTGGAAGGTTTTTATAAAGCCTATGATCAATATCCATTTTTATTAAAAGATTCTATTTCGCTCGCTAATGCGAATGCCAATTATGTTTTAATTGGAAATCAGCCTGCAAATTCCAGTTCGGAAGGTCAGGCATACGGCATTGAATTTCAGGTAAAACAAAAATTTCTGCGCAGTTTCTTTTGGTCTGCATCCTATTCTTTCGTAGTTAGTCAATTTAATAATGGCGCCGGAGAATTGATTTCCAGTAGCTGGGACAACCGGCATTTCGGTACTGTTTCTGCCGGAAAAACATTTAAGGGTAACTGGCAAATTGGTGTACGCTGGAGTGCCGCTGGTGGCAGTCCCTATACTCCTTATGACATTGCCTTAAGTGCACAAAAAGCGATTTGGGATGTCAACCAAAGAGGCTTGCCGGATTATAGCCAGTTGAATGAAAGCCGGCTTCCCTGGTTTCACCAGTTGGATCTGCGGGTTGACAAGCAGTTTAATTTCAAAAAGTGGACGATGTCGGTATTCCTGGATCTGCAAAATGCATACAAATCTCCGATCGCTCTGCTCCCCTACCTAACTGTTGAGCGGGATGAAAACTGGGCACCAATTACTGATCCGAATCAGCCTGGTTCTTACGCCCTCAAAACCATCTCCAGCGATACCGGAAGGTTGCTGCCGAGCTTGGGGGTGATTATTGATTTTTAGTTCTCGCTGCGCTCGCGTTTTATTCGTTTGAATCGTTTAAACCGTATAGATGTCTTTCCCACTTTCCGACTTTAAAAAATACCTCTCCGATGATATCATCGAAAAAGGAGCGCATTATTTTTCGGAAGGACGCGTACAAAAGCTGATCCGTGAAGGAAATACCTGGACTGCGGAGGTGACTGGTACAAACAATTACGCCGTAATCGTGTATATCAAGGATTCAGAGATCAGTGGCTGGGATTGCGACTGCCCTTATAAAGCCGGTCCGGTTTGCAAACATGTAGCGGCGGTGTTTTTTGGGTTAATCCAAAACGCCTAATCCCTTTTCGCTGTTCTACTCTCTAACTGGCCCAGGATACCGGTCACGAAACTTTCAGAATAACCAGCGAGAAAACACCAAACAAGTAATTTGCCGATATCATTAATTCCTTCCGGTTCTACCTGTACGAATTTATCCAACACACTACCTCCGCTGCTTGTGTCTATAAAATTTGGAAAGAGATTGGTGACTATTAAGCCACCGCCATTTTCGCCACTTAAAATACCCGACATAAAGAGCAAATAAGCCACACCGGATAAAAGTGTTCCGTATAGAATCGGAATAAAAACAGCCAACATCTTTAAATCCTTTACCTCCGTCTCAAATAATACCTTCTGGTCACGGATCCTTTTCATCAGGGAAACACTGGCTCCCAGGGCTCCTAAAATGATCGTAAAAAGAAAGGCACCGATCGGGAAAACATCTGTGAAATATCCTATTGTAAACAAAATGCCAATTAGGGTCATCAATCCCAATTGAATATAGAATATGGTGCGCAAGGAATACATGGGAGTTGGGTTTTGGTTATTTAATCTGGACGTAAATTTAAATTTAGCTAAAATTCCTGATATACTTTCCAAGGCCGGGCAACACACCTCTCAAACGAGGTGGTTTGGGTATAAACCTACCTTGGCCATTATATTTTTTCATTAATCTAAAATCCGAAAAATGAATTTTCATAATTTAAAGTCCTCCCACATTAAAAGGGGCAATTGTTGTATTATTTTTCCTAAAAACGGGAGTATCTCAAACGCTGAATGCCCAAAATACCAGAACTACAAAAGCACTAGACTGGGGAAATAACAAAGCATACTTTTTTGGGTGAGGAGAATACATACGATATGATATTTCGGCAGACAAAGCCGATGAGGGTTATCCGAAAGAGGTCAATGGCACTACCTGGCCTGGTTTACAATTTACAGCACATGACCGTGCCATTCAGCCAAAATCAAATCGGAACTAAGAAACCCTGATTTTCATTCCAGTACAAAATGACCTGTCAGGTTGGCGGGTGAGAGGGCGGAAAGGTGCCGCTCCTAAGGAGCTTTAGAAATACTGTTAATTAAAAAGTGCTACAAAGATATTGCTCCGCTGGAGCAAAAAGTTGATCCCTAACACTGGCATGGCAGGTGTAGTATAATCTGAATGAGGTAAACGGAATTAAAATTCCCGGCCGTATCGGTAATTTATACCCGAAGCGAAATGATTTGAGTCGTTTTCACTTGCCACTGCGGCTGTCCATTTTGTTGCACCCTCGATAGCTATCGGGGCGCCGACGCTAAGGCGTCGCCTACGTTTTGCGCCTCATTGACAACCACATTGGCTTCGCGCTAACTTTCCCAAACCACTTCGTTTCGGGTATATAACACGAATGCCATCTCCGTAGGAGATAAATCTTTGTAGCCAAAAAATCAATAATAAATCCAAACCCCATCGGGGTGACACTTGGAATTTTTGGATGTACTTGGCCACCTTCCCTAACTAAACATCCCGAATTTCAGATCGCTCTAAAATTCGGGATGACATAGTTTACCGCTCGCCTTTTTTATCTACTTCTGAGATTTCGCAAATTCAAACACAAAGCTGAAATCGGATGCAAATTTTGGATTCGGATCACCAGACGTAGGTGCAATACCTGCAAACTGGTGACAGGAATAACAGGTAGTCTGTTGGATAAAAGTCTCCGATGTGGTATTAGCCATTGGTATAAGCGGCTGCATGGCTTTCAACCCCTGAGGTACTGTATTTGGCTGTATATTTTGTGGCGTAGTTGACCAGATCATATTGATCAACTGATAGTTTGACCAGACAGAACCCGGATAATGCTCCTGAATAAATGCCTGCAATTTGTCATTCACAGCCTGGGCATCATTGTCAATCGGAATCTCCCGGCTGACCTGCATCGGTACCGGTCCGGCAGCCGGACATAAATAGTAAGTGGGTTGCGCATTGGCCGTGCAGTCAATCGTATAAGTCGAATCTGCCTTATTGGTATTCTGCCCACAAGCCGCCGGCACATTCACCTCCTGTGTCACACAATCCGGATTATACAAATTCCAGGGGCCGGTATGATCTTCCGAATCTTTTACATTGTCCACGTGCTCGAAGGTCGCCCAAAACCAGGTGGGCTGACTTTCGGTTTTGTGGATGATATGCAGTCCGATAAGCGCTACGATGGCCGGACGAGGATTTCCTGTTCCGGGGTCAACCAATACCGCTTTTGAAAGCTTGTAGGTATTCCATTTTTCCGCATTTTCCGGATCGGTTACTTCCATCCAGGACGCTTTTATCTCCATCGCTCCCACCTGAATAGAATTGCCCATAGGCAGATCAATCCGGTTTCCGGCAGCGACATACACATACTGACTGTCTGCATTGTAAAAGGCATTATCGACTATGTAGTTGTATTCATCTTCGTTGACGAGTACCTCATACCAGATGTTTGTTCCGTTTTGTGCACCCAACCAGTTAGGCGCATTATTTGGAAAAGCCTGTCCGGTTTCATCAATTATTTCTACATCCGAGTTAAACTTCGAGCTGTGAAACAGGAGTTTGGTTCCGGCAGGATGATCGGCTAAGAGGGCCATTTTATTATCCGGTGCTTTCTGGCTACTCCCCCATGCTGGTGGTTTGGTACCATTTTGATTTAAGAGCACTTCGCGGGTCATATAGGTTTCCCATTGTACCGGTTCGGTATCGCCGGGTTGTCCGAAAGAGGTATTGGCATCTACCGGCCAGTTTAAAGCTATAAATTCCCACCAGGCAAAACAATCAGCCTGGGTCTGCCCGGTAACTAATTTATTATCGCCGGGAACTGTAGGCGAAAACTCAATTCCGATAAGGGTACCACAGGTACAGGTGGTGGTGGCATCTTCACCCGTGTCGCTACTGGTCATGACCAAAAATCCAAATCCGGCCAGGAGGAGTAGCGCAACTTTATAAAGCATATTCTTTTTCATAATTATTGGTTTATGGATTCAACAACATTCAGAAGCGCAGGCATCGCCGGACCAGGATTTTGTCCCTGATTACTCAACTGTACACTATGCGTCCCGAGACCAGCCTGAGCACCTACGGCTACATTGAAATACACCGCAATGGAATTACTCGGATAGGAATTTCCGGGAACGGCATAAGAAACCGTATCATGCCGCACATAGGCAGCTGTAATCGAAGGATCATCGAAAGTGATTACCGGATTTCCCAACTCAAAATTGAGGGCATCGGTGGTTAAGACCATAGGTACATTACTTGCTCCCTGGGCTACTTTCGGCGCGATAAAGGTGCTGTTGCTGAGCAGATTCATATACTGCTTCATCGGGTTGGCCACCGTATGGCCGTGCATCGCGTCAAATACACTTGCGTGAAACAACTGCTGCGGATCAGGTGTGGAAGTGGCAGGCGTTCCGGAACAAGGCTCTTCCGCAGGTGCAGCCATTGGAAGCGCACTTGCCACTATCTGCATATTATAGGTAGCCGATATCTGGCTGCCCCAGTTGATCTTTTTCCCTGCGATGGTGATATCGCCTACTTTGTAGCCCTTACTGGCCGGCACCTCAAAAGTGGCATGCAGGATATAGTTGCCTGGAAGTTCGTGGCCATACTCATCAACTGCTTTTTCTTTTCCGCGTACGATGGTCCAGAACTCGGAGGCATCTGTGCCGTCGGGCGTCACATACTGACTGAAATTGGGCATTTGGATATACAAACCTGGCGGGTTGGTCAGCGTGACCTGAAACCCGGCTTCTACAACCCGATTTACGGAGCCACCGATATGCGGATCGCTGTTTCGGTAATTCTGTCCGAAGGTACCGCAGCAGATAAGCTCGTCTTCATTGGCATTTCCGGACTTTCGTTGCAGGGTACTGGAGGTAGCCAGTCCAATTTCCGTTTGCAGGGTATTGGGCGTACTGGTGAGGTGCATGGCACCACCTGAACCGTTATTGTATTTATTCAATGGGTTATAGACATACCCCCCTGTGGATGGGTCAAGCACCTTATTTCCGGCAGCGTCATGGAGAATAAGGTCATCCATTGTGATGGTCGCGTAATTCAGGGTGCTTTGGTAAATAGACAGGGCTTTTTCCGGGTCGATAATCCAAAGTGTGTTCCAATACTCCGGGTTTTCGCAGGTAAAATCTATACGGGTAATCACGCCATTTGCATCCCGTTGTACCGACCATTCTGAATACTCGTCCTGGAATCCGCGTGGGCCGTAGGGTCCAAAAACCCGGGTGGCACCATTTGTCAGATCGCAGGGATCATTCGGAATAAGCGGTGGCTGATCACCGTTGGCCAGCAAGCCCCGGTCGGAAATGGAGAGTTGATCTTCCTCCGGCAGGTTTTCAAAATAAAATGCGACCCTTCCCGGAAGGGCACCCCAAATAATATCGGCCACCGCTGCCTCTGCCGGAGAGGTAACCGAGGGATTAAAATAATGGGTAATGTTATCCATGTTGATGGCGTTCCAGGGGTCGCCCAATTGGCCCTGCTCGGTAAAACCATTAAGATTGACATTCCAAAGGGAGATCAGTGCGGCCTGCTTAACCGTATCCTCCGGAAAGTCCATTTGATAGGCGGGAGGCATAAATCGAAAGGCAGTGGAAGTGTCTTCGATCGTTTCATTCTCGCAGCCAAACAGCACCGGGATGCCCAGCAGCAGCACGAGAAGCCGACCAATGTCAGTTGACAATGTGGTAACTTTCATAACTAGGGTTTATGATGAAAAAAGAAAGAGCTACCTCAAACGGGCGGCAGCTTAGTCGTTACAAGACGGATGATTTGTTCCGGGAGGATTTTCAGAGCGTTATTATTAGGTAAGTTAGCACTAAAAAGCGTGTGAAAAATGCCCTATTTTCAAAATGGGTATTAATACGTATGGTCTTTTTGTTCCGCTTCCGCGAAAATCAACACCTTATTTTAACCGAGACCTTTGGGACTTGCCCTGATAGCTATCGGGGGGGGCTGTTGTTCTGTGGTCCTGTGGTCCTGTGGTCCTGTGGTCCTGTTGTCCTGTTGTCCTGTGGTCCTATGGTTATCGGGGGTGAGTTAGTGAGTTAGTTTTTCAGTGGGTTAGTTAGTTAGTGGCTTCGCCCGGTCTAATGGAGACAAGTTCACGATTTAAACGCGTTAAACTTGAGCAAGCGAACTAATTAAAAATTCAGCATTAAAAATTTTCATAAATTAATTTTTAATTTTCTGGCCTCAATAGCTAACTACTCAATCCATGGCCCGAACAACACTTTCCGACGAACTCAAAGATGCGATTGCCGGAATGCCCATCCGGGTAAAGGATAAATTGCTCATGCGTCTGGTTGCCAAAGACGACAAACTGGTAGAGCAATTGCGATTCAGGCTGATTGAAAACGGCGAAACCACCGAAGAAAGACGAGATGAATGTTCGGCTTTCATTCCGGAATATTTGGATTCCTTTGCCGAGCATTCTTATTTTTCGGCAGGCAGATTACTCTCGCTGCTCCGCCATACCAGCGGACGCATCACCTACCACGTACAAGTCACAGGCGACAAATACGGAGAGGTTTCTCTCAACCTGGAAATGCTGCTCTATACCCTAAATGAATACGGTAGCACATTCCCCTATAACGACTCCCGAAAATTGCGAACACTGACAACCTATATGGTTAAGCGTGTCCAGAAAATCATCGGACTCATTAAAAAGCTGCACGAGGATTACCAACTCGACTTCATGGATGATCTGAAGCAATTGGGTACCCTGATCGCCAATACAAACTCACTCCGCGGAAAGGCGGTCGAATTAGGCCTTGACACAAAGAGTCTCGCACAGGGCGACTTTCCTGATTAATCAATGAGGGGGATCATTTCGTGGAATGCTCTGCTGCGCATCGCGTGGAGGGCTCGCCTTCGGCTTGCGGGGGAGGATCAGCTGCGCTGATTGGGGAG
>JAGQWR010000112.1:0-160 GCA_020437105.1 Saprospiraceae bacterium | reverse complement strand
GGGGAGTTTTTTTTTGTCGAAGGTCTAAGGTCAAAGGTCGAGATGTTCAAACTCAAACTCAAACACAAACTCAAACTCAAACTACCTCGACCGGGCGCAGCCCCTAGACCGCAAAGCCGAAGGCAAGCTAGACCTGGCCAAAGGCCATAGACTGCCAGTT
>JAGQWR010000111.1 GCA_020437105.1 Saprospiraceae bacterium | reverse complement strand
TAAATAAAAAACAATTAAAAATTTTACTCGAAAAAAAATAATTGGGTTACTTAAAACACACCTTCTCCGCCAGGCGCAATACATCACTTCAGACACTTCAAACCTGCTTACAGGTAAATAACACTGGCCATGCCTCTGGCTAAAATAGAGGCAATTACCTCCTCTATCATCCTCCTGCTTATCAATAAAAACATGAATAAATGATCATAAGTCCCTTGATCAAGATCATGGAAAACCTATGTCAATTGTCATTAGGAGCGGCCCGGAATCAGGTGACCTTTGAATTAAGAAAAAACAAAATCATGAAAATCTTGCTTCCAATACTAACTACACTTTTTCTGGTTGTGCTTATTCCAGGCACTCAGGCACAGGAGATTTATAAATATGCCAGTCATAGCATGACTATTTCCGGCACCTCCTCTCTACATGATTGGGAATCAGATGCTACTAAAATGTCAGGGAGTGCTACCATTACCATGGATGCCGGAAAAATTAAGGGTATTTCCTGGATGCAAATAAGTATCCCGGTAAAAGCTATCACCAGTACTCATGGTTCCATTATGGATGGAAAGACCCATGACGCGCTTAAAGCGGATGCCAACCCGGATATCATTTTCAAACTAAAATCAATAAGCACCATTTCCGCAGGCAGCCAAAACTATACTATATCTGCAAAGGGAACCCTTAGCATGGCAGGTCAGACCAGAGAAATCAGCTTAACCGTTACGGCTCAGACGGACAGTAGTGGAGCGATCACCTTTAAAGGCACTAAAGCACTGAAAATGAGCGACTTTGGAATCAGTCCGCCAACAGCTATGCTGGGTACTTTAAAAACAGGAGACGACATTACACTGGACTTCACCCTGAAATTGTCCAAATAGATTTGAAACAGCCATATCAGCTAACATAAAAAATTAAAAACCACTTATCATGAGAGCTTTATCATTGATTTTATCACTTGCAATTTGTGCGCTATTTACGGTAAATGCCTTTGCGCAGCAGCCCGAAATTTCAAACTTTCGGCCATATGACAAGGACGGCCTCAATCAATTTGAGCCTCCAAAAGATGCCAGCAAAGAATTTGAAGGTGTAAAAGTCCGCGTAGGCGGTAGCTTTACCCAGCAGTTCCAATTGTTGGATCACTCCAATACAGCTGACGTAGTTTATAATGCAGATAGCACTTTGAATTTGAATCAATTGTATGATTTGAGTCCTGGTTTTAACCTGGCAGTAGCAAATTTGAATATTGATGCGCAGCTGGCAGACGGTATCACCATGAATCTGGTCACCTACCTTTCTTCCCGCCACCACTCTGAGGCATGGGTTAAAGGTGGATACCTGCAAATCGATCGCTTGCCATTTATACATGTGGATGCCATTGATAATTTGATGGACTATGTGACCATCAAAGCCGGACACATGGAAATCAATTATGGGGATCAGCACTTCCGTCGTACAGACAACGGTAATGCCATTCACAACCCCTTTGTTGGTAATTACATCATTGATGCCTTTACTACCGAGATTGGTGGAGAACTTTATTACCGCAGAAGTGGTGTTCTGGCAATGGTCGGTCTTACCGGTGGCGAAATTAAAGGTGACGTTTCTACCATAACCGGTCCGGATTCTGATAAACTACAGAAACGCAGTCCGGTAATTCTTGGTAAACTGGGTTATGATGATCAACTGAATGAGAACATCCGCCTTCGTGTTACAGGATCTGTTTACTATACTGCCAGTTCCGGACGGAACACCTTATACGGAGGCGACCGCACAGGATCACGTTACTACCTGGCTATGGAAAGCAGCACTGCATCAGCAGGAACGAACTTTACATCCGGCCGCTACAACCCGGGCTTCACGGATCAGGTAACTGCAATTATGGGTAATGTTTTCGTGAAAGCATATGGACTGGAAGTATTCGGTACCTACGAAAACATTTCCGGCCGCAGTTCTTCTGAAACAGAAACACGTGCTGCAAGCCAATTTGCAATCGAAGCATTGTATCGACTGGGAAAAGAAGAAAACTTCTATTTAGGAGGCCGTTATAATTCTGCAACTGCAGAAACCGCTCCTGGCACAGAGGTTACCTTAAACCGGTATCAACTTGGCTTAGGTTGGTTTATCACAAATAATATCCTGTTGAAAGCGGAGTATGTTAACCAGGATTACCTCGACTTTCCAACAACAGATATACGAAATGGAGGAAATTTCAGCGGAGGTATGATTGAGGCAACAATAGGTTTCTAAATTCTAACCTGTCCGTTTACTTTTTTTCTTCAAATGCGTTTTTGGCGGCGGACCCTGTCCGTCGCCAATTTTTTCAACAGAAATCATGCTGCTCTCTACCTTGATCATACTTGCTTATACCATACTTTCTCCAGTCTTTAACATTGGGGATAAGGGGACATTTTCATTTGAAAGTGCCAGTACAGTATTTCTGGAAGGGAGTAGTAACGTCACTGATTTCACTTGTACCTGTACCCAGAGTTTTACCGAATTACCTTTTGAATATGTCGCTACGGACAACAGGGCAGCTCTTACCTTTACCAACACAATACTACTTCTTCAAAGCAATAAACTTGATTGTGGTCATTCCGGAATGAACCGGGATATGCAATCCACATTAAAGTCTGCAGAATACCCGACCATTCGACTACAATTACTTCAGGTCCTACTGCCTACTTCTAATTTCGCGCATTCCGGAGCTTCTTTTTCAACAAAGGCGCAGATCGCCCTCACTATAGCAGGTGTAAAGCATAACGTCTGGCTGCCTGTTGAAATTACGCTGATAGCCCAACATCAATTTCGAATAAAAAGCGCCCTCCCCCTCCTACTTTCAGATTATGGATTAAAACCACCAAGTCCCCTGCTTGGATTAGTAAAAGTATCGGATACGATCACGGTTTATTATGATCTCCGGGTTTCCATCATTCAAAATTAGCCCTTCCTCTGTTTCACTGGAATGTAAATTTTCGAATCCTGCTTGATCTTACTTGTTTTTAAATGTATTTTTGAGTTTCATACCATATACCCAAACCACATACGCTTGGATATAGTGCCTATAATTCCGTTTATTCGGTTAAGTATCTCCCCTCAAAAATATATACAGAATTTATGATTCGACTGCTAATCAGTCTTTCCTTATTGTGTATTCATTGTAGTATCAGTGGCTTTGCCAGTTCTGGTGGCAGTAATCCGGTTGATAGCCTGTTAACCATTTTGCCCGGCCTTGAAAAAGAAGAACGTATTGAGGCCCTTCTTTATCTGGCCCGCAGGGCACCGTTCGACGAGCAGGAGGGATACTTACAGGAAGCCGAACAATTGGCAGCGCCGTCTTCCCTTCTAGCTGGCCGCATGCACAAGGAATGGGCTATTTTTCATGTCATCCGACATCATCATACAGCTTGTTTAGATCAGTTGGAACAGGCTCGCAAAATATTTGAGCATTTAAAAGCTCAAAAAGAGCTAGCCTATTTGTATCACATGTACGTAGAATTATATACTACAGCATTTGATCATATTACGGCCAGAAAATACGGCAATATGGCATTGGATATTGCCCTTGATGTGGGAGAAGATGAGCTAATTGGTTATTCATACCACGCCCTTTCCCATACCGTTCCTTATCAAAACCCGGAAAGGGAATATATCCATCCTGCTATTAGTTATTTGAAAAAAAGTAACAGCAAGTTTTTATCACATGCCTATAATAATTTGGGGTATCGTTATTATAAAACCGGTGTACTCGACAGTTCCCTGATTTATTTCAATCTCGCCCTTAAACTGAAGGAGGAAAAGAAAGATCCTACTGTTTCAAATACTCTGGGGAATTTAGCTGAATTGTATTTAAGCATGGGCTTGAATCAGGAGGCATTAGAAACCAGCGAACAGGTACTATCTATATTAGCCAAAACTAAGGATTTGGAAAATTTGCTCACGGCATATTTAATCCAGGTTGAAGCATTAATTGAATTAGATTCTCTGGATCGGGCTCTCCAGGCCATGGCCAAAGCCGATACTATTATCAGCCAATTTAATTTACCTATCTACGAGCTTCGTATTCAATTTTTTCAGGTTAAAAAGAAACTTGCATTTGCATTAAATAATTCAGCCGACTATTACACCTTTGACCAAGAGTTTATGCGGCTTTCGGATACGCTGGCTGTCAAAAAAGACTCGGTATTTATACATCAGTTAAAAGCTCAGCAAGAACTACATGGTACTGAGGCAAAATTGCAAATGCTTGACCGGGAATTAGAATATCAGGTATGGCTTAATTGGGGACTGGGTGCACTAATCTTGTTGGGAATTACCATATTCCTTCTAATCTTTCGCAATCAGCGGATTGTAAATAAATTTGAACAAAAGAGGCTCCAATTACTGGATCAAAAACGCAAAGTTGATCAATTGGAAATTCAAAACTTAAAACAGCGCCAGATTTTACATCAGGAAGAAAACAGGCAGGTTGAAGAGCGATTGGATTACAGAAAAAGGCAATTATCCTCCTCCCTTATCATGGCATCCCAAAAAAATGAACTCTTAAAAGGAATTTTGGAAGAGCTGGAAAATGGAATTAAAAGCCAAAATGGAGAATCAAAAGTGCTTTTGGAAAAATTAAAAAAACGCATTGAATATCAACTTGCAGCAGATGAAGATTGGGATAAATTAAAATTGCATTTTGAAGAAATTCATCCGGAATTTTTCCAAAAACTAACTGATCGTTTTCCGCATATTAGTGCGAATGATCGAAGGTTATGTGCATTTATCAGAATGCAAATGACTAATAAGGAAATAGCTCGTATTCTGGGTGTAAATGCAGCCAGTGTTTTAAAAAACCGCTATCGACTCCGGAAAAAATTTGATCTGGCAAAGGAGGAGGATCTGACAAATTTCATCCTGAATTTTTAGCCGCTCTTTTAACCTTTCCATACCACATCAAAAAACATCCCTTTATTGAAAAGGGGTGGCCGACCATTATAACCCTTTACCCCCCAGCAAGAGTCACATAGAATCAGCCACCTTATCCTAAATATCTTAAATTGCACGCTTCCTACTTAGAATTACAGCAACGTTTTTGGGTAAAGCACAAGAATCAGGTAAAATATTTACAAATGGGGAGGGGGGTGTAACAATTACGCGGCGAAGTTACATTTTATTTTTGTCTCGAAGAGTATGAATCCCATTAGATTGATCCGGGGAATTAAAAAAGCCGTTCCCGCCACCAGGGCGAAAACGACTTGAAAACGTAACACATACTTATTTTTGAGTTTGAGTTTGAGTTTGAGTTTGGGTGTGAGTTTGGGTGACTCAAACCCAAACTCTCACTCCCACTCAAACTACCTCAATATCATCTTCCTGGTGGCATGGAATTCAGGCGTCTCTAATCGGTAGTAATAAACACCACTTCCGTTCAGATTTTCTACCTGTATTTCCTGATACCCGGCTGAATAATCACCTTCTATCTGACGTACTACCCTGCCTGATACATCCATAACCAGCATACGTACTGCCGTTCCTTCCGGCAGGTAGAAGCCAATCGTTGTACGATGTGCAAATGGGTTTGGTACGTTTTGATACAAGGCGTATTCGTCTCTCGCTGCCAGCGCTGATCCAATCTGCAATTGTACATCCAGCAGATCTCCGTTTGGCGCATAGGCCTCAGCGATCGTGTATTCAGAACTGATCTCAAGTACATCTGTCAGATCTACATCCTGCAGTGCTGTAATACGGATTCCAAACTGGTTTTCTCCGCTTTCAAGCATTCTTGCTGCAGGCTGATGCCAGCTTACTGTGATCCGACCTTCCGGAGCAAAACGATCTCCGAAATTGTCAGAGCCGGCGACACCGTATAGAAGTTCCTCAAAACGTGCCTGTGTTGGATCGATATTCAGTGTAAACTGATACCCCAGAACTTCCTGAGCTGTTCCGTTAAACCAGATCTCGGCAGACTCGCCAGCTTTCAGGCTACGTGCTGCTGTTTCGAAGATCAGATCTCCGTACATGGTCCGGTCACCCAGATCGTCTGTATTGGACGCAGTAACACTGCCATTCACATCACCGATCTTAACACCGACGAAATCAGCTTCCAGATCACCATTGATCAGATCATTGTAGCTGATCACTTCCGGGAATGCCTCTGACCATGGGTTAGACGGTACAGGGAAGTTGTAATCTGCATCCACAAAGCGCCAGCTCGTATT
>JAGQWR010000110.1 GCA_020437105.1 Saprospiraceae bacterium | reverse complement strand
GACAACTGTCCTGGTGATTTGATTTACTCTTTCTCTCCAAACGTAAATGATCTGGGTGTGATCTACACTTGTGATGACCTAGGTCAGCAGCCGGTAGAGATGTGGGTAACAGATGCAGCAGGTAACCAAGACTTCTGTGAGACCTTCATCGTTGTTCAGGACAATATGGGCTTCTGTGATAGTGCTCCAATTGCAGTCGCCGGACTAATAGCTACCGAAATGGATGACCCTGTTCAGGAAGTCATGGTTGATGTAAATGGTGGCCTGAGTCAGGAATTGACCGGCTCGGATGGTTTATTTGAATTCTCTTTGGCTCCTGATGCTGATTATACGATCACGCCATTCCTGGATGAGGATGCAGGTAATGGAGTGACCACCTATGATCTGGTACTGATCCAGAAGCATATTTTGGGAGAGCAGCCATTGGGCAGTCCGTATAAACTAATTGCCGCAGATGCGAATAATTCCGGAACAGTTTCTACGCTCGACATGGTGGCGATCCGGAAGGTGATCCTCCTGGAAGAGGATAGTTTTCCAAACAATACGAGTTGGCGTTTTGTAGATGCCGATTATGTATTCCCGGAACCGACCAATCCCTGGTCAGAAGTATTCCCGGAAGTGATTAGTTACAATAACGTTCAGGAAGACGAATTGGAGACTGATTTCATCGGAGTAAAAATAGGTGATGTAAATGATTCGGTAACGGCCAACGGACTGGCTGAAACAGACGATCGTCAGGCACCCAATACGCTGATCTTCCAGACAGAAGACCGGTATTTATCGGCAGGAGAGGTCGTGGATGTTTATTTCACACCTTCTGATACCCGGATCAACGGATATCAGTTTACCCTCCAGTTGAATGCAGAGAAGCTGAGCTATCAGGAATTGATCCCGATTGTCGCTGATGCCGAAAACTTTGGTTTCAGGAATTTGGAAAATGGTTTCATTACAGTTAGCTGGCATAGTTCTGAATCGCTTGGTTTGCCTGCCGGAACCAGTTGGTTTGGCCTCCGGATCAAAGCGCATGCAGCCGGAAATCTAAGTGAATTCCTGGATTTGGGTTCAATGCTGACCCCTGCAGAAGCTTATTCGCCGGAAGGCGGAGCAGCTATGGATGTAGCCCTTGAATTTGTAGCGGTTAATACTCAAACAGAGTTGGTACTGGAGCAAAATTCCCCGAATCCGTTCCGCTTACAAACGGAGATTCGTTTTTTCCTTCCAGAAGCCCAATGGGCGCGGATCGAAATTCTGGATCTGGAGGGTAGAAGCCAATTCCTCCAGGAGGCAAGCTATGAAAAGGGCTGGAATTCAATCAGCCTGGATCAAGACGATCTGCCCGCCGGAACCTGGTTTTATTACCTACAGACAGCTGATCAGATGCTGAGTCGTAAAATGATCCGGCATTGATGAGATAAAAAGATAATATACTGGATTGTCCAGTGTATAAGGAAACAGCAATTTTATTTGTGATTTAGCTCTCATTCCTTCGGGAATGAGGGCTTTTTTTTCGGATATTAAGAAAAATTTCAACATGCAATATCTCGCTGCTATACTTCTACTAATCAATATTATGATACCAAAATGTTCTGCTGATCCGGAGGTTGAAGCACCTGAAAAATCGGGTTATAAATTCGAATTGAAGCTTGAGGCAAATGAAGGTATTTCTATGGATACAGCGCTTCAGGATACAGAAAAATACCTCCGGGAAAAATTCGGGAAACAAGACTTTTTGATAAATGACATCTCCCTGGATCTGGAAGCCGGCGTATTAAATCTGGATGTGCCACTCCTGCAGTCCGAAATCGTGTATTCCGCAGAAGCGTATTTCAATTTATTGAATTTCAAGGGGGATGTAAGTATCAGAAGATGTTGGCAGCCTGCTGATCCGGAAATAAGCGAGGCGGCACCCTTAATTTTAGCGCATCCGGAATTAACCGAATTGCACGAATACGCCAAATCCTTCAATGGCACAGCTGCCTGGTTAGTCGTTGAGGAATCTGATGTGGAGCATATCGGGGAAATTTTTGAAGAACAATTAAAAAAATATCCATTACCAGGCGGCTCATTGGTTATTT
The DNA here is from genome assembly GCA_020437105.1 of Saprospiraceae bacterium. GTDB lineage: Bacteria > Bacteroidota > Bacteroidia > Chitinophagales > Saprospiraceae > JAAEZH01. The sequence continues at coordinate 13,826 of JAGQWR010000110.1, read as the reverse complement.
GGAAAAAGGAGCCTTCTTATACCTCCAGTTTTCAAGGCATGAAGGAGCTCTTTGTTTTACAGCCTTTGAGGCCCGGTGAAGCCGTAAAAACCGAACACATCAAAAGCGCAATTGCGCTTCCTCCCAAGGATCTTCCAGAGTTTCAGGTACAATTGAATTTTACAGAAGCCGGTACCAGTTTATTTGCCCAACTAACTGAATGGGCTGCAAAGGAGCGCAGATGTGTCGCTATTATGGTCAACGATCAGCTCATTAGTGTGCCCAGGGTGATGGAGCCCATCACAGGTGGTACCGCCATTATTTCTGGCAATTTCGGCTACGAGGAGAGTAATTTAATTGCCAGATTTCTTGGCGATCCAGGCTTTCCGCACCCGGTTGAAATCAAATTACTGGAAGCCTATTAACGACCTGCCTCGCCAATTTGCACACTCCATAAATCGGCATATACACCTGCTGTTTTTAGTAATTCATCGTGGTTTCCTTCTTCCAGTACCCGTCCGTTTTGCAAGACAATAATTCGGTCGGCATGGCGAATAGTTGATAAGCGATGCGCAATAATCAGGGTCGTTCTGCCGGCAGACAAACGGTCCAGGTTTTCCTGAATCGCACGTTCCGTTTCGGTGTCAACCGAACTGGTTGCCTCGTCCAGGATCAATATAGGCGCATCTTTCAAAATAGCTCGGGCGATGCTCAGGCGTTGTCTTTGTCCGCCGGAAAGTTTAATGCCTTTTTCTCCGATCAGGGAGTCATACCCATTTGGCAGGGAAGCGATAAAATCATGTAAACGGGCTTCTTTTGCTGCATTGATAATGGCTTCTTCAGAAACATTCGGACTGCCATACGCCACATTTTCGCGGATGGTGCCGTGAAAGAGGTACACATCCTGGCTCACCAGCCCGATATGCTGCCGTAAGACTTTGCGGTCGAGCTCCCGCAAGTCAATGCCCTCCAGTTTAATGGCTCCTGCATTCACGTCATATAAACGAAGCAACAATTTGATCAGGGTAGTTTTACCTGCTCCTGTTATCCCGGCAATGCCAATGCGCTGTCCGGCACCGATGTGTAGGTCCACGCCCTGCAGGATGGGGAATTCTTTTTGATAGCTAAAATAGACCTGTTCAAAATCTAATGTACCTACTTTTTCAGGCAGGCCTTTCGGCGAATCCAGGTCCGTCATGGTATTCGGTGCGTCAAGCAATCCAAATACCCGCCGGGCAGAGGCACGGGCGCGCTCGTAGGCATCAAACACGGATCCCAGACGGGTAACCGGCCATAACAGGCGTTGGATCATCATGGCGAAAAAGGCCAGGCTACCGAGGCTGAACGAGCTGGGGTCCTGTATGGCCCAGTAAGCGCCTATGGCCAAAGTGCCGGCAAATCCAACAGTAATTAAGATCCGAATAAGCGGCACATACAAGGCACTCCATCGAATCGCTTTAAAATTGGCAGATTTATAGGCTGCTGAAACCTGGCGTACCCGATCTTCCTCATAAGACTCGGTTGCAAAGCTTTTAATGACCAATATGCCCGAAATATTATTCTCCAGTCTGTTATTTAGGTGGCCAACCTGATCACGTACGGCTTTATAATGCGGGGCTATTTTTCGCTGATAAAACACACTCCCCCAAACGATAAACGGGATCGGGAGCATCCCTAATAATCCCAGGGGCAGCGAAACGGCACATAAGGCCCAGCCTGCGAAAATGACCAATGTGATCAGATGAACAATCTCACTAAAGGAGCTATTCAGGAATCGCTCTAATTGGTTGACATCATCATTCAGAATGGATAGTAAGTTGCCGGTGCGCTGGTTTTCAAAAAAGCCCATTTCCCGCGATTGCAATTGCCCGTAAGCATCCATTCGTAAATCGTGTTGCACTCTTTGGGCCAAACGCATAAATTCCCGCTGAAAAAGCCATTCAAAAAAGCTTTCTCCACCAAAGACCACTGCGGTCAAAACAATGACAAACAATACCCCGGACCAGCGATCTGTTAGCCCGGTCAGGTTCCCAATCCACGCTGGTGGCTGGCCTGCCACGATATCTATGATCCAGGCTGTCAGAATCGGAGGCATGAGGTCAAAAATCTTGTTTATCACGCTGGTTATGACTGCAAACCAGACACTCTTTTTGTATCCTCCCAAATACCTGAACAGGCGCCGCATCGGACGAAGTTCTGCATCTTGATTTTCTATTCTTGTCATTTTAATATTTAACTGTGGAATTTTTCTTGCGCTTCCGCGCTATGAAAGTTGATGAAAATGCCTGTGGCATTTCCGTGGATGGCTCGCTGCACGCGCGTGAAGGCCAGTCCATCTCAGGCGGACGACATTCCACCGTTTTCGCCAAAATGCGGAAACACTACACACGCTCTAAGCGCAGCGAAAATCGACCTTCAACCATTCTTCGCATCAAACGAATATATAGTCCTCCAAGGCAGGATTTATGAATTCTGACTTGCCCTTTTCCCGCCTCGCTGCGTTAAAAAGCCTCGCCAACGCGCTGCGTTGCCTACGTTTTTTGCCTTGTGAGTCGAGAAAATAGCGGCGTCATCTTTTCACAAATCCTGCCTTGACAGACTATAACAGGTATAACAAATCAAACCTGAGCGAATAACTACTTCTTTGGAATCCTGTTCGGATAATCTGTAATTATTCCATCCACTCCGATCCCCATTAAAAAAGTCATTCTTTCGGTATCGTTTACCGTCCAGGGAATTACCTGTATGCCCTGTTTATGTAAGGCCAAAATTACCTTTTCGGTCAACAACATATGGTAGGGACTGTAGATATCCGGTTTGAACCCCAGCGCTTTAAACTCTTTTTCATAATTCGGGCTTTCAGTTAGCCAGGCCAGTTTTATTTCCGGAGCCTGTTTTTTCATCTCTTGTAATACGCGTGGATCAAAGGATTGAATAGTGATCTTTTCCGGGTGATCAAAATTTCGGATGACCTGCAACACAAGCGCTACAAACTGGCTTGGTTCCGGGGTGTAGATGCCGTCCCAATCCGGTTGGGCTTTTATCTCAATATTAAAGGCTGGCAATGCGCGTTTTTTAATCGAACAAAACTGTTCTACTTTGGCAAACACATCGGCAAGTGTTGGTTTGAAGGCAGGTATTTTTTGCTGCGTAGGAAAATCAGGATGTGGCCTACGTCCGCAATCAAATTTCCGAATTTCAGAATAATTCATTTTGTACAGGTTGAATGACCTGGCATCTGTTTCCGAGATCGGATTCCCCTGTGGATCAGTGCAGATCACATCAGACATCCAGGGATCGTGTGATACCACCACTTGCTGATCAGCAGAAATGACGACATCCATTTCCAATGTCGTTATTTGAGGGAAATCAAGGGCATTGGTAAATGCAATGACGGTGTTTTCCGGAATAAGACCCCGGCAGCCCCGGTGGCCCTGCCAATCAATGTTTCCGGTGTTACTGGGTAGGGGAGGCATGTTTTCTGGTATTTCTGATTGACAAGCGAAGAAAGTGAGCGGAAGAATCCAGCGTACAATGTTTTTCATGGGTGTAATTCGGAGGTTTATGTTGGATTGTTCTGAAAATAAGTAACAAAAATAGCCCATTCTGATGGCAGACCCCGATTCTTAGCTGGAATACTTGTAAAGGGCCTTACTTTGTGCACGGAAAGTACAATAAAACAGGCAGGAATTAGTACGAGAAACGATGGGTTTTCCTAATTTCATGGAAATTATCCGGCATGCGGTTTTTCTTTTATTGTTGTATTTTATGGCTGTTTGTCTTTGCAGTGCCAGCAGAAGCTCAGGTTCTAAGGCAACCCTCTGCCCAAATTGAAAACATCTCGGGCATACCCTTTATTGAAGTTACCATGGATTTGGCTAACAAGGCCTTTATTAAGGGAGATTATCTGGAAGCAGCCGGCAAGGCAAAGGAAGCCGCGATAATGGCCCGGCAAATTGGCGAAAAAGAATGGCAGGCACAGGCTTTAAATCTGGAAGCCAAAGCAAGTATGGAAGGTGGGGGACGAAAACTACAAACTGCCAAGCTCCTTCGGGAATCAATCCAGTTGACCAATGATCCGGATTTAAAATTGGAAAACCTCAACTTGCTTCGCACGATATCTATTGATCTTCGCCGCACAGGCGAACTCCAGGAAATAGCCAATGAAATCGCGGCCATTACGGGTAATCCGCAAATTGATATTTCGACGGGTCGCAAATCAACAAAAAAAATACTACAGGATGTAGCCCAGGAAAATGTGGCCTTAACTGATGAATTGGCCAGCCTGGAAATGGAACAGGTCGCCCTGATGCGTGCTCTTGGAGCCCAGGAATCAGCTATCGAAAAAATGAATGAGGAACAGGCCAAAGTGCAGCTCTTATTAGCCCAGCAAAAGATTTTACTGGATTCGCTGGAATACGTAAAGATGGTTGACTCCCTGCAATTGGTGCAGCAGGAAATGCGGCTAAGTGAACAGGAAATGAATCTGATGGAACGAGATGCTAAACTTCGAATTCAGCGTAGCCGGTTATATGTGCTCCTCAGTCTCGCCTTGTTGTTTCTGATTGGCGTTTTTGCCTTGTATAATCGAAGTGTAAATATCAAGCGACATGCAGATCAGCTGGCTGTGAAAAATGAGGTGATCGCCTCCGAAAAAGCCCGCTCTGAATTGCTGTTGCTCAACATTTTGCCCGCAGCTATTGCTACCGAATTAAAAGAAAAAGGGGTTGCCAGTGCCAGAATGTATGATTTAGCCACCGTTTTATTTACTGACTTCCGGGATTTTACCCGAATAGCCGATGGGATGGACCCGGTTGATTTGGTTGCTGATCTCGATTATTGCTTCCGCGAATTTGATAAGATTGTAGAAAAACATGGTCTGGAAAAGATTAAAACCATTGGTGATTCCTACATGTGCGCAGGAGGGATTCCGGAAACCAGTCCGGATCACCCTTCCAAGGTGGCACAAGCGGCCTTAGACATGCAAACCTTCCTGGAAAAATGGAAAGCATCCCGCAAAACAGAAGGCAAGGGCTGTTTTGAAGCCCGGATAGGCATTCATTCCGGTCCCTTGGTTGCAGGCGTAGTAGGTTCCAGAAAATTTGCCTACGATATATGGGGTAGTACCGTCAACCTGGCGTCACGCATGGAATCCAGTGGGGAAGTCGGAAAAGTGAATATATCCGAAGCGACCTATCAACTCATCTCCAAGGACTTTGATTGTACTTTCCGGGGCAAAATTGAAGCCAAAAATGCCGGAGAGGTGGGGATGTATTTTATTAGTTGAGAGTTGAGAGTTGAGAGTTTTTGCATAAAAGAATCCAAAAACTCCCAACCATCATGGTGTTTATCCTTTCAACTCAGCATAGTTCTGATAGAAGTACGGGATCGTTTCAATACCCCGGTAGTAGTTAAACAGGCCATAATGCTCGTTCGGCGAGTGGATGCTGTCAGAGTCTAAACCGAAGCCCATCAGCACTGATTTTACTTCTAATACCTCTTCAAATAAGGCTACGATCGGAATACTGCCGCCTCCACGTTGTGGAATCGGGGCCTTTCCGAAGGTTTGAAGCATTGCCTTAGCAGCTGCCTGATATTCCGGTGTATCTGTTGGTGTTACAACCGGTTCGCCTCCATGATGCGGACGAACAACGACTTTTACGGAAGCAGGTGCGATTGACTCAAAATGCTTCTGGAAAATTTCGGTGATCTCGTCCGAACTCTGGTTTGGCACGAGGCGCATACTGATTTTGGCAAATGCTTTTGATGGCAGTACTGTTTTTGCACCTTCCCCAATGTAGCCGCCCCAGATACCATTTACATCCAGCGTCGGACGAATAGAGGTCCGTTCCAGTGTGGTATAGCCTTTTTCACCTTGCACAACCGCGATGCCCAGGTCTTTCTGATATTCTTCCAGATTGAAGGGTGCTTTGTTCATCTCCGTGCGTTCTTCATCTGAGAGTACCGCTACCTTATCGTAAAACCCAGGAATGGTTATGTGCTTGTTTTCATCCATCATACTGGAGATCATATCACATAATACATTGATTGGGTTGGCCACGCCTCCGCCATAAACGCCAGAGTGCAGGTCCCGGTTAGGGCCGGTTACTTCCACCTCAACATAGCTTAATCCGCGCAGCCCGGTATTTATTGAAGGGACATCATTTGCGATAATCGAGGTGTCGGAGATCAACACCATATCACAGTTCAGCATTTCCTTGTTGGCCCGACAGAAAGTACCCAGATTGTTGGAACCTACTTCTTCCTCTCCTTCGATCATGAATTTGACGTTACAGGCCAATTCGTCATTGGCGTACATCGCTTCAAAGGCCTTGACATGCATAAACATCTGGCCTTTGTCATCACAGGATCCGCGAGCGAAAATAGCCCCTTGCGGATGTAGGTCTGTTTTTTTGATTACCGGTTCAAACGGTGGGGAGTCCCATAGTTCGAGCGGATCTGCAGGCTGCACATCATAGTGGCCATAAACCAGCACGGTAGGCAGGCTGGGATCCAAAATCTTTTCACCATAAACAATCGGATGGCCTTTTGTTTCATGGATCGTAACGGAATCAGCGCCAGCTTTTTTCAGACTGTCGGCAACGAATGTCGCCGTGCGGCGCACATCATTCGCGTAAGCAGGATCTGCACTTACAGATGGAATTCGGAGTAGTTCAAGCAGCTCTTCTAAAAAGCGCTCTTTATTAGATTGGATATAGGTTTGCGTCTTTTGCATCGTATATTTTGGTTTGACGCTAAGATAGGAACCTAAAAGGGAGCAGCACAGCGAGAAGGACTGATTTTTATCAGGAAGTGAAAATTCCGGCCAAAGCTTCGTCCAGTTCTTCTTCTGTCATCCTTCTGCGGAGCTTGCCTTCACTTGCCATACTAATGGACCCGGTTTCTTCCGAGACGATCAGTGCATTTACATTCATACGCTCTGTCACACCTACACCGGCCCGGTGCCGCAGGCCGGCATTTTTTGGAAGCCCCGGATTGTCTGAAACAGGTAAAATACAGCCGGAAGCATGGATTCTGCGGTTTGAAATTATCATCGCCCCGTCATGTAGCGGAGAGTTCTTTTGAAAAATACTTTCAATCAGAGGTTGCGTGATAAAGGCATCTAATCGCACACCTGTGGAAACGATGGAGTCCATGTCGAGTCCGCCCGAGAAAACAATCAGCGCACCGATACGCAGGCGACTCATACGCAACACAGCTGCACGTATAGCCGCGCGTTGTTCGTTGTCAAGTTTTTGTCCGTCCAGGTTTTTATCAAACAACCTGCTGAGAAAATTGGAGCGTTGCCGTAAGGTGGTATTTCCCAACAGGAAAAAAAAGCGGCGCACTTCCGGCTGAAAAATAACAATGAGGATCAGTAATCCCAGGCTCACAAACTGGTTGAGCAGGAGCGAAAGCATGTCCATTTGCAACATGCCGACCAGCCACCAGAGGACATATAAAACCACCACCCCGATGAAGATATTGAAGGCAATACTTCCGCGCAAGAGCCGATAGATCTGGTAAATCACAAACCCTACAATCAGAATATCCAGAATATCCCAGATCCTAACCGGAATGAATCCAATTTTAAATAGTAAAATATAGGAATATAGTTCGTGCACGATATTTAAAACTCGGTCTTATTCATAAATAATGGGTTCTTTCATCTGGTAGAACATAAAACTCAGCATATCGGCGGCTTCCTGAATTTGTTTTTCAGTGGACATCCCCGCTCCGTGTCCCGCATTGGTTTCAATTCGGATCAGGATTAGTTGTTTGCCTTGTTGCATACGTTGTAACTCCGCTGCAAATTTAAACGAATGTGCGGGAAAAACCCGGTCATCGTGATCAGCCGTGGTGATCATTGTTGCCGGGTAATCTGCCGGAATTACATTATGCAACGGACTGTAAGCAATCAGATAATCAAATCCTTTTTCGTTATCTGATAAGCCATAATCGCTGGCCCATGCAGCCCCAATTGTAAATTTATGGTAGCGGAGCATATCCAAAACACCTACCTGCGGAAAGGCGACTTTATAAAGATCCGGACGTTGGGTGATGCAGGCACCAATTAATAATCCGCCATTCGAACGACCTTCAATGGCCAGCTTTTCAGAGCTGGTATAGCCCTGGTCTATCAGGTATTCGGCGGCAGCCTGAAAGTCATCAAATACATTTTGTTTTTTGTCCTGTACCCCGGCCAGGTGCCAGGCTTTTCCAAATTCACCTCCTCCCCGGATATTTGCTACGGCGTAAATGCCGCCATTTTCGAGTAGGGCCGTACGTTTTACCTGAAAGGAGGGAAGAATGGAGATGTCAAATCCGCCGTATCCATAGAGCAGCGTAGGGCGACGGCCATCCATAACCAGGTCTTTTTTATAGGTTAGAAACATCGGTACTTTGGTTCCGTCTCTGCTTTCAAACCAGACTTGTTTGGTGGTGTATTGTTCAGCATTAAAATTAATTCTGGGTGCATGATAAACATCGGCCACCAGGTTATTGAGGTCGAGGCGGTAAATGGTACCGGGTTGTGCAAAAGAAGAAAAGGCAAAAAAGGCTTCCGCCGAATCGGCGTTTCCGGTAAAATCACTTACCGTGCCAATGCCGGGAAGTTGGACTTGTCCTTTTAACTTCCCCTCCAGATCATGTACCCGAACCTGGCTGATGGCATCTTTGAGATAGGATGCTACAAAATTGCCATTGAAGAAATGAACATCCCGGAGTACTTCAAACTCCATGGCAGGGAGTACATCTTCCCAATAACCTGGCGAGGGGTTTTGGGCGCTGATGCGAATAAGCCGCCAGTTGTCGGCATTATTGTTTGTGCGGAAATATAGAAAACCATCCTGGTGTCCGACAAGTATATAATCATCTTTTATATCCTCCACAATTGGCGTGAAGTTGCTATTTGCCTGTGTCAGATCCCGAAAATACAGGGCATTGCCACTGGTCGATTCCCAGACACTGAGCACGAGGTAGTGTTCATCTTCGGTAGTTTCAGCAGCGAAGCCACGGTTTGGATTAGACCGGTCGGCAAAAACAATCTGATCAGATTCCTGTTTGTCTCCTATTCGGTGATAATAAACCTGTTGAAATTCGCTGATAGCGGATAATTCCTCTCCCTCTTGCGGATTCGGATAGCGGCTGTAAAAGAACCCGTCGGCGGCCCATGCGATTTCAGAAAATTTCACCCAGTTTACTGTGTCTTCCAGATCGGCTCCGGTTTCCAAGTCTTTAACATGGATGGTGCGCCAATCGGAACCGCCCGTTGAAGTTTGGTATGCAAGGTATTTTCCGGATTTGCTAAAGGCATAGGAGCCTAAAGCTGTTGTACCGTCTTCAGAAAATTTATTCGGATCCAGAATGATCTCCTCCGATCCATCCAGGCCGGCTTTTCGGAAGAGCAGGGACTGATTTTGCAGGCCGTCATTTTTAAAGTAGTAATAGTATTTGCCGATTTGCTCCGGGGGAGTGGTTCGTTCGTAATTCCAGATTTCTTCCAGCCTTTTGCGAATAGGTTCCCGGAAAGGATTTTGCTCTAAATATCCAAAGCTCGCCCGATTTTGAGCACTTACCCAGGCAGCAGTAGCATCCGACCGGTCGTCTTCCAGCCACCGAAACGGGTCAGCGACCACTTTGCCGTAGAAAGTATCAAGCACAGAACTATCAGCAAAGGTTACAGGTACCTTATATGGAATCGGGGAAAAGTCCGTTTTACTGCGGGAAGAATCTGAATTACACGCAATAAACAGCGCTAAAAAGGGTATAAATACTAAGCTTCGCATAGTCCTTGTATTTGTTTAAATCCTGACCCTGATATGGGAAAGGAAAGTTAGGAAAAAAATGGGAGGATGGAAGTTTGTTGGCATCGTACTTAAATGCAGCAGCCGTTTAGTGTTTGGATTTATTATTTTTACATTTTGCGCATCTAAGAAAGGCTTCCGGGCGTTTTTATACAAATACGTTTTATGAACTCATATTTTATCCCCGTTTTGATCTTGTTGTTGCTGCCGGTGTTGTCGGAGGCACAGGAGATTAGAACAAATGAGAAAGGCGAAAAGATCATCGTGTATCAGGATGGATCCTGGCGCTATTTTAATTCGAATGATGACACCCTTTTTGGAAGTGATGGCACCGTGTATGAGCAGGAATTAATTCCAACCGATCCCAAGGAACGGGAAGCATACATGGAGGAGAAAGATAAGGAGGGTGCGATGTTGCTTGCCAACCAGGCGAGTCTCGAGGCCGGTAGGTATGAAGATGCCTACGACAGAGCCAGACAGGCCCGAATGGCAGTGGCTGCTGAATTGGCCGAGCTTAAAGGACTTGGCAACTCAGTGGATCCCCAGGCAGTTAAAGATTTGGAATCAGATCTTGCTGAGGCACTGAAAAATGAAGAAACTGCCAAAACGGAAATGGATAAAGCATCTGATCTGGCGATGTTGACTGAGGAAATGATTGAAATGAACCGAAAAAAGCGGGCGAAAGCACTGGAACGATATGAAACCATGTATAATGGGCTTTACGGAACTGAGGAACCAGTGGTGGTCAGCCAGCCAAAACCTGCTCCTACAGGCGGGCCGGTGCGTGCCACAGATGCCTCTGCTTTTACGGCCTATGATCCGGAATTGGATGTAATGGTCAATCCGCCAGATCCGGATTGTTTTTTGACTTTTGACGGTGTCGATGAATTTTCCGGTAAAAAGCGCCGGGATACGCAGATGAAGGTGTTTTTTACTGCTACCCGCGATGAACTTCGGCCTTACCTGAATGGAAAGGAATATGTCGTTTGTAAAGGGCAGTTAACTTCCCTGTCTGGGGGCTTATTGTTTCTTAGCCTGGAATTTACCATTGCTTCAAAGACCGCTCAACAAAGTTTTGGCGGACTCCAAAAAGGCAGCCTGATGACAATCAAATTGCTGAATGGTGAAAGTGTGCGGATGCAAAACTCAAAATCCGATTACGGCACCTATAATGCAGTTGAGGAATCCTTTACATTTCGGGGACAATACATGATTGATCCCGGCATGGAAAAGATGCTGCGCGATGGAGAAGTCGATAAGATTCGGGTAAACTGGGGTGCGGGATATGAGGATTATGAACTGTATGAACTTGATTTTTTTAGCGATATGTTGCGCTGTTTATTTGATGATTAATGAAAGATTCCAATACTTTTAGGGAGGAGCATGGAAGTGTCCGAATGCTTGGCCTGGAGCTTCCTACTGATCCCCGCTGGGTAAATCTGGCCGAAAAAGACCTGGCCGAAATCCTTACAGATCATGCTTATTGTGAGCAAAAGGCCGCTACTTTTTGTATTTCCCTAATTCAACGCTATCCGGATAGAGCTGCGCTGGTGCGCGAATTGGCTCCAATTGTTACAGAAGAATGGGGGCATTTTCGGGCGGTATTAGCAGAAATCGATAAACGCGGATTGATCCTGGGGCCTCAACGCAGGGATGAATATGTACGCGCCTTGCGGGAATTTGTCCGCAAAGGCGGCAGCTGGGAAGACCAATTATTGGAAGAGTTATTGGTTTGCGCACTAATCGAAGCCCGGTCCTGCGAGCGATTCAGACTGCTGTCGCTACACCTGGATGACGAGCAATTGAAGGCATTTTACCACCGTTTTATGGTCTCAGAAGCCGGCCATTACCGGCTGTTTCTTGATCTGGCAAACGGTTATTTCCCGGAAGACCGGGTGAAAAAACGCTGGAAAGAATACCTGCAGTATGAAGCAGAAGTCATGAAAGAACTGGAGTTGCGCGGAGACCGAATGCATTGATACTCGCTTTGGTAGTAATTTTTCAAAGAACTTACTGAGTTGCTAAACATAGCATCTCTTAATTCTCTCTTCCGAATATATCCTTTTGTTTGTCGCGGCCTTTATCATCAAAAATGGGTTCCGGACGGGGAGCTTCTTCTGAGATTTGATCAAAAATCTTGGGAACATGCATCCAGATGCCATTGTCTAATTTATATCCTTCGTAGCTGCCATCAGGCAGATATTGAGGAGCTGTGCCTGGTACACCTCCGCCATAAGCAATCAGGTGGTCAAAAACGATACCCCCCAGCAATTCATCATAGTTGAGTTTGATGGATGCTTCCGCTGAATATTCCAATACGAGTCGGTTGCGCAGCTTCATGCCTCCCTCAGAGGTGAACTCCAGAAAAACAGGCGATCCAAACTGTGGTTTACCGTCTACAAAGGATAAAACATCCACGATTTTCCGTCGATTGAAGAAGCTTAGTCCGTCGTATCCAAAAAGCAAATACATTGGACCTTCCTGGGTTTTAAATTCTTTCAGGTTATAATAAAGCGCTCCGTACCATTGGTCTGGACCGAGAACTTGTTGTTCCGGCTCCAGGAGCTCAAAAGATCGGTCTATTAATGGGAAAAGCTTGAGTTGGCCGGTATTCATTTGTATTGCACCATAATAGCGGTAGTCATCTACATCGACATATAACTGCCAGGAAAATACCCGGAATGTACTATCCTGCGGGTATTGGATGGAGATAGATTGGGTCCTGCCAAAATCATAATTAAAGGAATTGGGCGTCTTTAGTGCTGCAACGAGTGTCGGAATGAGTTTTTGGGTTGCGCCAAACCTGTTTTCCGGAAAGGAATCATTGATAATAGCAAAAGAGAGTAAGGCAATCGTGTCTTCGTACTCGCCCAGAATTTCCAGATTTTCCGGAGTGATTTCTCCGGCAGGTTCCTGGCTAAAGACCGGCATACTAATCAAACAAGCCAGGCAGAATAGTATATAGCGCAGTTGCATCATTATTTTTATTGGTTTCGACCTTCCAAACGTACGCAGTTGGGTCTTTAGTTTATAGCTTCTTTTTTTAAGAAAAATAAAGGAAAGATTTTGAGCAAAAGCCTCTTTTTCCACTGCTTTTTCTATTTTTAACAAAAACATCAGACTATGGAATTCTTATACTTTATCATTGTAGGTGCCATTGCCGGCTGGCTGGCAGGCCAGGTTATGAAAGGCGGTGGCTACGGACTGATTTCCAATATCATCCTTGGTATAGTTGGCGCAGTAGTTGGCGGCTGGTTATTTGGAATATTAGGATTGAAATCAACAGGTTCGCTGATTGGTTCCATTCTGGTGTCTATGGTGGGTGCCATAGTGGTCATCTATATTGCACGCCTGTTAAAGCGATAGGCTTACCCCTTCTTCCGCTTATTGTTTTTATTGTCCAGGAAGATAAACTCTCCCAGGCCTTGGAGGCTGGAATATGAGTCATCCCGAATTTTGAGCCTACATAAAAAAGAGGCAATTTGAGCTGGCAGCTCTTTGAGTATGTTGGGGAATTTGGTCTTTGAAGCGAAAGTGGCAATAATTTGCTTAGACAAGGCGCAGGTTCGGGATGGTAGCCTTTGCTACCAAGCCCGGTTCTGCAACAAAGTATAAGCGATTTAATGCCTCTTACAGCCCGATTACTAAATCCCCAACATACTCTTAAATAGTAAATCAGTATCGAAGCAATTTGGTACCGATTTCCTGTTTTATGGGCCCACTATCCAAGGAAAGGTGCCCCCTCCTATGGAGCTTTAGAAAAGCTGTCAATTTGAAATGCTACGAAGAGATTGCTCCGCTGGAGCAAAAAGTTGATCCCTATACACGAACCCCATCTCCGTAGGAGATAAATCTTTGTAGATAATAAGCCAAACCAAAATCTAAACCCGAAACAAAGTGGACAGCCGCAGTGGCAAGTGAAAACGACTCAAATCACCTCGCTTCGGGTATAAACCAGGTCGGAGCGCCATCGGGAATTATAGGAAGCACATTGCTATCTTCCCAAACTAAATATCCCGAATTTCAGATCGCTCTAAAATT
>JAGQWR010000109.1 GCA_020437105.1 Saprospiraceae bacterium | reverse complement strand
ACCCCTTATGGTACAGGTGGCTATCATGATCCCCATAATGGTGGGCCTGGATGTGAAAAGAAAAAGCGGAATCGTAATCGGACTTATCTACTTTGTGATTTACCTACTCACTTCTTATGCTGCTAAAAAGGCCTATGTCATTTCCGGGCTGGGATATAAAAGCATCTCCAAATTAACGCTCTATATCGGTCTCGCCTCCGGCGCCATTTGCGGACTCCTCTACAATACCGAATTCTGGGTATTAGCCCTTTTGTTTTTTATCGTCATCTATATTGTGGAAAACATCCGGCTCCCTATCCTCACAGGTGATCTGGCTGATCAGGTGCCTGATGAAATTCTAACGTCCGTGATTTCTGCAAAGTCCTTTTTAGCGACCCTGATGACGACGGCCCTGGTACTCCTGTTGGGCGTCTTAAGCGATCACTTCGGAATTGGTATTTCTTTAGTGGCCATCTCGTGCTTTTTGGTCTTGTTCACCCTGGTCGTCGGCAAGCTTAAAATTTATTCCGTATGAACCGTTTGATCCGTGAACCCTCGACCTTCGACCGGGCGCAGCCCTAGACTGCAAAGCCGACAGGCGAGCTAGACCAGGCCAGAGGCCCTCGACCTTAGACAGGGCGCAGCCCTCCCAATACCGGCTTTCGCCGAAGATCAAGACCCTTAAAATACAGAATGTGGAAAATGAAACAGGAAAAATCCGAATTGTCTGCCCCTGTTTCGTAATTTTGTAGTCCAATCAACGAAGCAGCAGGGGTTCAGAGGCCAATATGGCCCTTTATGCCTGGCTACTGAAAAAAAAAGGAGACGTATGGTATTCCTGGATTTTGAAAAACCACTCGAAAGTCTATACCTGCAACTGGAGAAGATCCAGCAGGTAGGCGAAGAAGGCGTTTTGGATGTAGAACCAATGGTTAAGGAGCTGGAAAACAAAATTCGCAATACGCGAAAAGAGATTTACAGCAATCTGACCGGCTGGCAAAAAGTGCAGCTTTCCCGACATCCGGAACGTCCATATACCCTGTATTACATCAATCAGATGTGCCGAAAATTTGTCGAGCTACATGGCGATCGCTATTACGCTGATGACAAAGCCATTGTTGGCGGTATCGGCAATATTGATGGCATGAACGTGGTGATTATTGGGCAGCAAAAAGGTGTAAATACCAAAATGCGCCAATACCGCAACTTTGGGATGGCTAATCCCGAAGGGTACCGCAAAGCACTTCGGCTTATGAAATTGGCCGAACGCTTTAATATGCCGGTGATCAGTTTGATCGACACGCCCGGTGCCTTCCCCGGTTTGGAAGCAGAAGAACGCGGGCAGGCAGAAGCCATCGCCCGTAATATGTTTGAAATGGCCAAGTTGCGCGTGCCAATCGTTTGTACTGTAATCGGTGAAGGCGCCTCCGGAGGCGCTATCGGCATTGGCCTGGGTGACCGGGTATATATGCTCGAAAATACCTGGTACTCAGTCATCTCTCCCGAATCCTGCTCCTCTATCTTGTGGCGGAGTTGGGATTACAAAGAACAGGCAGCAGAAGCACTCAAGCTTACGCCTGAACACATGCTGGATTTCGGTCTGATCGATGATATTATCCGGGAGCCATTAGGAGGTGCGCACAATGCACCGGAAGAAATGGCCAAAGCCTTGAAGCGACAAATCAAAAAAGCAATCGGAGAACTACTGGAAATGGATCCCGATGACCGGATCGAAGCCCGGATCGATAAGTATTCTCAAATGGGAAGGTTTGAGCGAATACCAAAAAAAGTGGAAGAAAATCCCGGGTAACTTCGGGAATAGTTTGACCAAGTCTTAAATATATGAGCCTGGTTCAGAAGTTGAAGAACAAATTGTTTGCCCGCAAATTGCGCCAAGCAACACTCGCTAATAAAGCGAAACACCAATCTGTACATTTTGATTCAGCAAAGACAATCGGATTGATCTTTGAGGGAACAGATATGGAGCAGCGCGACAAAGTATTGGCTTATGCAGCCAGATTAAAAAAAGAAGGAAAGCGCGTTCGTCTATTGGCCTTTATGGATAACAAAGTGGATAATTCCGGCTTTGTATTCAAAAATTTTAATCGCGACGACCTCGACTTCTCTCTTTGTCCCAAAGTGGAGGAGGTAAAATCATTTATTGCAGAGCCGCTCGATGTACTCATCAATCTATCCTTAAAACAGGTCCCGGCGCTTAATTTTATTGTCGCTTCCGCGAAAGCACGTTTTAGGGTGGGGCCATACGATGAGGCTGCAAGCTATTACGAATTGATGATTGACCTGCCAAAAAACAGAAAATTAGAGGACTATATTAAACAGGTAGATGTTTACCTGAATAAGATGCAAACAACTTATGAAGCTGCAGCAGTTTAGAGGTAGTGGTGTTGCTCTTGTCACGCCTTTCCGGAATGGGCAAATCGATTTTCCTGCACTGGCGCAGGTGATCGAGCACGTGCTGGAAGGAGGTGTGGATTTTCTGGTTTCTCTGGGTACAACCGGAGAGGCAGTCACCCTCTCGGCCAAAGAGATGCGAGAGGTGCTTGATTTTACGATAAAAATTAATGCGGGCAGAAAGCCCATTGTGGCAGGTTGCTTTGGCGGAAATGATACCCGCTCTCTGGTCGAGCTGATCCGTCAGTTTGATTTTGACGGTATTGATGTAATCATGTCGGCGAGTCCGTCATACAATAAGCCAACCCAGGAGGGAATCTATCAGCATTTTATGAAAATTGCAGAAGCAGCTCCACTGCCTGTAATTATGTACAACGTGCCCGGTCGAACGGCTTCCAATATGGAGGCTTCTACGATTCTTCGCCTGGCTCATGCCGGCGGTAATCGTTTCCTGGCTGTCAAAGAAGCTTCCGCTGATATGGTGCAAGGGCAGGAAATTCTGAAAGACAGACCCGACGGATTTCTGGTGCTTTCAGGAGATGACCCAACCGCCTTGCCTCTTATAGGTTGTGGAGCGGATGGCGGTATTTCTGTTATTGCCAACGCACTGCCCGGTGTATTCTCTGAAATGGTACACCAAAGTCTTCAAAATAACTGGCCGGAAGCCCGCGACCTGGCTTTTCGAATGCATCATCTCCATCCGCCGTTGTACGCAGAGGGAAATCCGGCAGGTGTAAAGGGTGCCCTGGAGCTTTTAGGTATTTGCTCTCGTGAAGTCCGGCTTCCGCTTACACCCCTCAGTGATTCCGGTATGCAGAAACTGCAGGTCGAACTGGAAAAAACAGGCCTCTTGCACAAAGCATCCTAATTAGGTGCTTCCCAAGGCCCTGTCCGGGCAAATACCCGATCCCAGAATTTTCGAAAAGCCACATTGTCTATCGGAGGGCCGTCGCTGTTTTGCGCCGCTTTCCATTCGGGCGCATCTGTTTCCAGGTCAAACCGGAATACAAAATCAGAAGGGCTGTCCATGTGCCCGCTCATCGATCCATACCGAAGATCAAACAACATCAGCTTGCCCGAGCTGTCCTCCATCAGGGTGTAGTAGTCGTTTGTAAACCAAGTCAGTATCGCGATGTCGCGATCCTCAAAATGCCCCGCTAACTTGTCGTGTTCCTTGGGAACCTCCTGGATATCCAGAAATTCTTTTTGCGGATCGTAAAAAGAATACATCGCATAGAAGTAACTGCTGTCTCCCTCCGCCAGCCCATTCCAAAGTATATTATTGAGGATGGTCGGACTGGTCATATAGCGTTCATATTGAATGCCTTTAGCAGCCAGCGATTCTTTGAAAATATTATTTACCCGAACCTTATTATAAAAGGTCAGCATCATGTAGGCAGAACTCAAGCCGATAGCAGCCCAGTTGAAAACCTGGCGTAAATTGCTGGTACGTCTTAGAAACAACAACACCAGGAGGCTAATTAAAAAGGGGGTTGTGTAAATGGGGTCCACCACGGAAATGTTATTCCAGGCAACGCGGTAATCCAGAAACGGCCGAAACAACTGCGTCCCGTAAGCCGTACAGCAATCCAGCAATGGGTGGGTGACAATAGAGAAGAAGAATAGCAATACCCAGCCTTTTGTACTTGCATTGACCTCCGAGGAGGTGCCCCGCCAATAAAATCGCCAGAATAACACGCCTAAAAACAGCACGATTCCGAAGCTCCAACCGAATAGTTTTAGATTAAAGGGGTTGCCCATAGCTGCTGGTACACCATTGATCAGGGCGATCAAAAATAGCAACCAGAATACCGACATCCCAATCTTATAAGACTGCTTTCGATAGAGGCCACTGGAATATAATCGTTGCACCCCCCATCCTAATAGCAGCGGTGCCAGGAAAGCAAAAAATAAAGAGTGGGTAATGCTGCGGTGGAAAGCCAGGGCTGTGATTTCGTCGGTCACAAAATTGGCAAAAACATCCAGATCAGGGATGGTGCCACCTATTGCTCCCCAAAGCAACGCCCGGTTTCCGACTTTTTTTCCTAGAACAGCTTCGCCGCAGGCAGCACCAAGAACGAGTTGGGTTAATGAATCCATAATCAACGATAAAATCGAGTGAGGCCAGGGTTTAGATCGAAATTACTCAAACATTTGCCAATTTCTATTATGACTATTTGTAAATCTACTCCTGTTGTTTTTTTGTAAATTTAAACGCTTAAGTTCTTTTTCATTATTCTGAACCGGAACTTCTTTAGGTATTTCCCTAAAAATATTACCAGAAGCCCTTCCTACTGTTAAACCCATCTAACGTTTTGCATTTGAATTTTTAACTGAAAACAACTGTCATGAAAAACAATTTACTACTCACCGCCCTTTTGTTCGTCGGAACAATCTTAGGCGCCCAACCAACTGTTGACGGGAACCTTTCTGACCTCGATTATTCTAACGTGGCCAGCAAGTTAAATGCCAATATGGGATTTGGCCCGGATATCGATGTAACTCAAATTGTATATTACTCTGATCCGGCTACCCGGATTATTTATGTCGGTATGCTGGGTAAACTGAATAACTCCAGCACAGACGGAATGGGATTGATGCTGAATCTTACCGGCGGCGCATCCCCAACAGGAGCCGCTGCCTGTAGCGCACTGGGCTGGGCGCTTGATCTATTCGGAAATATTCCCGGGCATTATATGTCTGGCAATTTTGGTGCAAACCCGTTTTATGCAGACTTTGAAGTTGATTTAATGTTTGCTGTGAATCCGGGGGCAAGTGCTACCGACTGTTATGTCGATTTCACCTCCGTTATTGGAGGTTTTCCCGTTTCCGGATATTTAGGAAATTGTGGCCAGGACGGAACTTCAGTTACATATTTGGAACCAAATACCGGCTTGTCTGTCACTTTTGCCTTCCAGAATGGAGGCGGTAATCTGGGCTTTGAGATGGCGATGGATTATAGCGCAACTTCCTACCTGCCAGACGACATGGAGGCTTTTGCTTTTATAACCAGTGCCACCGCCTATTTTTCGGATGTTACCGTTCCCGGAAACGTAACTGCAGGTAATTTAGCTTTCAGCCCGGATTTTTGTGCTCAGCCACCTACAAGCGGCCCGTACCACAGTACAACGGTTCCTGTTCCGGTAGAATTGATGTACTTCGAGGGTGAGCTGCAACGCGATGAGGTGCTGTTAAGTTGGGCTACGGCCAATGAGTACAGCAATGACTATTTTGAGGTAGAGCAAAGCCTGGATTTGGTGGAATGGACTTCAGTGGATAAAATACATGCGTCCGGAAATTCTTTTGAGACACAGTATTATGAGCTAGTCGATAAAAACCCCAAATCCGGCATGAATTATTACCGCCTTAAACAAGTCGATTTTGACGGAACTAAAGCATACTCTGAAACGATTTCAATAAACTATAATCCGGTAGAAAATGGGGAGGGAGTTGTTTTCCCAAATCCGGTTCAGGATGTTGTTTATATCCAGGTGGAGAGTCCGGCAATCCTGCAAATTTTTGATACGGCGGGCAGAAGAGTTTATTACAATCAAATCGCTGCCGGAACCCATGAATTAGGGTTGGATAATTGGTATCCCGGCTTATACTGGGTACAGGCCAAAACGGCCTCCGGTACGCAAATCCTCCAGGAAATTCTGATCGTGGAATAACATTATACGGCCCTCCTGAAAAGCTGCAGGAGGGCCGTATCTAAACAAGCTCAACTTCAAAATTAGAATTTAAAGCCCAGGGTCATCAGAAACTTCTGATTGACATAATCATTTGTCACGGCCTGCGTATTATCTCCTGCTACAATATAAGGCACGAATGTGTCGCCATACCGTAGGTTTTGATATCCCAGATCCAAAAAGAATTTATCTTCCCGTATGCCAATTCCGCCACTGATGCTTTGGCCGGTGGAGTTGGAGTCGCCTGCATAAGGAGAACCCAAAATTCCATATCCTGCCCGTACCCGTAATTTACCAAGCGCCAGTTCTCCGCCAACACGCACATTTAAGGCCGACTTGTAATCGTCCTGGATTTGTTGATTGATCAATTGCTCGTACTCTGTATCGGAAATACTAACGGCGTTATTGAAATTAAAGGAAGCGGATGCATAATCGATCCATTCTACTTCAGTTGAGATGAAGCCCATTTTCCCAAATAAAAAAGAGGCACTTCCAATCGCTTTCCAGGGGGTAATGATCTTGTAATCAAACAATCCATCCGGTGTTTCTGCTTCAAATACACCTTGGCCAAAGTCATAGCTCAGCGCATTACTGTACTTGTCTTCCAGGCTATAAGATGTAGGCGTATGTACCGCACCACCGATCCGGAATGCCTGGAAGGGGCGGTAAATAAAGCCCATTTTCACATTGATTCCCGTTCCGCTTGTATTTAGGTATTCGTTAAAGACCAATTCGTTGAAAACAGGGTTTTTGTTTTCTTCGTCAGACTCTACGTATTCTTTTGTCTCCTCATAATCTACAATCGGGACACCAACGGTCAAACCGAGCATGAGTTTTTCGTCATAATTCCCCGAAAGGGAAAATACCAGCTCATTGATGGATCCGGTTGTTTGAATAATTTGCGCCTTATCAACGACTTCCGTCGGAGAAAAATCATTCCCGTACAAGGTATTGTCATAGGCAAAAGGATTATAGATTGCTCCGGCATCATAGGCAAGGCCTGTTTCAAAGTCGCCTAATTCGTCGGGAGTGAATCCATCTGCCAGTTGAACCCAGCGATCGGTAATTGTTCCGGTTGATTTTCCGGAATAATAGGAACTTGAATAGAAGTTGGCCATCCTGTTTAATCCAATAGCAAAATTGGCGGTTTTCCAGTTTGAACCGGTCGGGCGATTCGCAAATACAATACCGATATTACCCAAGTTAAATTTGCTTCGGGATTGCCGGAAGGCAACATTATCGTTGGAGCCATCGAGTATAGATTCTACTCGAGAACTGCTTACAGCAGGGCTGAAGGTAAACTCAGATTTCCGGTAGGCAGCCATACCCGCAGGGTTTGTGCTGGATACGGAGAAATCGGCACCTAAGGAGTTAATTGCACCGTTGATCCCAATGGTTCTGGCTGTAGTCCCGGATTCCAGGCTTGACAGCCGGAGTGCATCGGAGGGTAATTGTGCCAGTATGGTTCCACCTGTTAACAGGAAGATGATCAGACTATATAAGATTTTCATTGTACGATTTTTTCAGATTAGGGTGATTTGGGGCTGCCAATAAAAAAGTGGGTGGAAATCCCATCGAATCGTCCACCCACTTTTTTCTACAAGGATCGCTGCAGCTTTTTACTCGTTTCCGCCACGTCGCTCTTTGTTCCCTGATGAGGAACGTGTGCTTCCTGAGGAGGACCTGGAGCTGCTGGAACTCCGCGTACTGCTGCTACCTGAAGACCGGCTTGGACTAGAGCTTGAGCGACTGCTTCCTACACTTCCACCACCATTTGGTCGTGTACTCGGACGGGTAGAAGGCTGGGTACTCCGACTTGGAGAACTTCCTCTGTTGCCGCTGCTGTCTGGTCGTGTACTTGGTCGTGAAGTACCACGATCAGGTGCCGGGCTGCTGGGCCGTGTACTTGGTCGTGAAGTACCACGATCAGGTGCCGGGCTGCTGGGCCGTGTACTTGGTCGTGAAGTACCACGATCAGGCTGCGGACTACTTGGTCGTGTACTTGGGCTTGAAGTACCACGATCAGGCTGTGGGCTACTTGGTCGGGTTGTAACTGGTCTTTCTGTACGATCAGGCGCTGGCCGCGTTTGTTGCGGCTGTGTATTGTATGCACCTCGCACGGTACTTGTTTCGCGGTCAACCTGAGTTGGGCGTTCAGTACGTGTAGGAGGAGCAACTGTCTCCCGTTCAGTTTGTGCGATTGGACGAGTTGGCCGATTTACAGGAGTATCAATACCTTGCTGTTGTTGGTTTTGAACAGTTTGGGCAGTCATGCCCGGTCTGATATTTTGTCGGGCCTCCTTGCTGGAGCCACTTTGCCGCGAGCCGTAGTAGTAATTGTTATTGACCGTGTTAACGGTAGAATAACTGTATCCATTTCCCCAGGAAGGCGGACAGTAGAAGCTCGAATTATTGTAGTAGTAATTTGGTCCGTACCATGGATCATAGTATCCATAATGGTTCCAACTATTATAGTAGCTGTATCTGTGATAGCCGCCCCAGGAATTCCATGGGTCATAATAATTGAAGTAACCAAAACGGTTATAATAATTAGCTCTTCTGAATCGGCTGTAATTCCGATAAGAATAGTAATCATCATAGATCAGGATAGTGATACCGGGCGTCCAGAACGGATCGTAAAAATACGTGTCAACATAACACGGATCATAGAAGTCGAAGCCGACATAAGAACGGTGGAATCGGCGGATACGCGACGTGTAGTGGTAATCATAATCATCGTCATCGTAGGCGTAATCATCATTATCGTAACTGTCGTCATTGTAAGCCAGACTACTGCCGTTGTCTGTTTCGTAGTATTCTGTAGAGTACTCATAGCCATCATCCGTTGCCGGATCATAGTATAAGTCATCATATTGGGCTAGTGCCGGTGACACAGCCCCGGCAACAAGGAAAAATGCTGCCAAGATGGATAAGAAACGAATATTTTTCATAAAGCGATCATTTTGTAGTAATTACCGCGACTCTCTTACAAGTTGCAGGTTCGAATTTATTACTTTTGAGCCGATAAATCTGTTAAGGCCAATTTAAAGTGCATTTTCGAAAATGTTAAATGCGGGTTTTATCGGCTTTTTTAAGGTTTTTACCCGCTTTAGACTCTTCAAAGTGGCTACTGTATAAACAAATTTTGCCGGGTACCCGTTCACTTTCGTTGAATTTATTATTTCGACGAGTCCAGTGTTTTCGGGTCACAGGCATACTGAGGATAAAAAGCTCCGACCACTTAGTTGGGGGATAATTTAGGAAAATGGCAAAGGTAATTACAGAACGGGCAGTAGATTACTCCCAATGGTACATTGATATTGTGAAAAAGGCCGGGATGGCAGATAATTCTGCGGTGCGGGGTTGTATGGTCATCAAACCACATGGTTTTGCCATATGGGAAAACATGCGGGATCAACTTGATCGGATGTTTAAGGAAACCGGGCATGTGAATGCTTATTTCCCATTATTTATCCCCAAGAGCTTTTTGAGCAGGGAGGCCAAGCATGTTGAAGGTTTTGCGAAGGAGTGTGCTGTAGTCACTCACCACCGTTTAATGAATGATCCGGATGGAAATGGGGTGATCGTCGATCCGACTTCCAAACTGGAAGAAGAGCTGATTGTTCGGCCTACTTCCGAAACCATTATCTGGCATACCTATAAAGATTGGATTTCTTCTTACCGGGATTTGCCGCTGCTGATCAATCAATGGGCAAATGTGGTCCGATGGGAGATGCGTACCCGTTTATTCCTGCGTACCGCCGAATTCCTTTGGCAGGAAGGGCATACAGCGCATGCTACCCGGGAGGAAGCTGTTGCAGAAAC
>JAGQWR010000108.1:6432-37195 GCA_020437105.1 Saprospiraceae bacterium | reverse complement strand
AACCGGCGAAGCCGAATAGACCAGACCAAAATTTTTAATGCATAATTTTTAATTCTTAGTGAAGTTCTTTCAAACGATAGAATCGCCAATAGACTAAAGCCAAAGGCAATAGACCCAACCGGCGAAGCCGAATAGACCAGACCAAAATTTTTAATGCATAATTTTTAATTCTTAGTGAAGTTCTTTCAAACGATAGAATCGCCAATAGACTAAAGCCAAAGGCAATAGACCCAACCGGCGAAGCCGAATAGACCAAAAGGGCTAAAAGCCCTAATCGACCCTAGACCGGGCGCAGCCCTTAGACCGCAAAGCCGAAAGGCAAGCTAGACCAAGCCAAAGGCATAGACCATAATTTTGAAGTCTTAATTTTGAATGAGATCACAGGACCACTGGACCACCCCCGATAGCAATCGGGGCACAGGACCACTGAATCACTAACCCAAAATACTCTTATACTTTCCTAGTATCTTTGAAAATATCATTCTTGCAAAACATGAACACTTTAAGTAGATACACAGCACTGATTATCAGTTTATTAGTAATCATTGCACTCTGTTATTTTTTCAGCAATATTGTCGGATACGTGGTGATCGCATGGATATTATCTATGATCGGACAGCCACTAATGGTTTTCTTTCAAACCAAAATCCGGATAGGGAAATGGTCTCCCGGTCCGAATTTAGCGGCGGCCATGATCCTGATCAGTTATTTGATTATCATCACCTTATTGGTATCCCTTTTTGTCCCTTTGTTTATCAAACAGGCCAATAATCTGGCAGAAGCAAACTACGAAAACATTGCAACGGCACTCGATGAGCCCATCCAACACATGAATGCCTGGTTGGCAGAATATGGACTTACAGAGCCGGGTACGGTGGATACTGAAGAGCAATTAAAAAAATCCTTCAAACTTGAAGAATGGTTTAATCCGGGGTTTATTGGAGATATTTTCAGCTATGCATTAGCAGCTGCCGGAAACCTGATTATCGGAATGTTTTCGGTAATTTTTATCACCTTCTTCTTTTTGAAAGAACAGGGACTGTTCACCAACGCTGTGGCTGTTTTAGTACCTTCCAAATACGAGCGGCAGGTACGCAACGCCATTGAATCGATTAGTCGATTACTTACCCGTTACTTTGGAGGCATCTTACTACAAATGTCTATTATCACCATTTTTGTAACCATTGGCCTGACGTTGTTGGGAGTCAAAAATGCCCTGTTAATTGCTTTTTTCGCAGCCCTGATTAATGTTATTCCGTACATCGGACCAATAATCGGTGCCGCATTTGGGATGTTTGTTACGGTCTCTTCAAACCTGGATCTGAATTTTTATACAGAAATGTTTCCGCTTATCATCAAGGTGATTGTTGTTTTCGGACTCATGCAAACGCTCGACAACTTCGTTTTACAACCTTTTATTTTTTCAAATAGTGTACTCGCACACCCGCTCGAAATTTTTATTGTTATTTTAATGGGTGCAAAGCTCGGAGGCGTAACAGGAATGATCCTCGCCATTCCCTCTTACACCGTACTTCGGGTAATTGCCCGGGCGTTCCTGAGTGAGTTTCGGATTGTCCAGAAAATCACAGGGAGTATGCGGGATATTTAGGTTAAACAGTTAAACAAAAATTAATGGATATTAAAGATGTATTTGAAAAAAACCGAACCTGGATTTCTGAAAAACTAAAGGTTGACGATTCGTATTTTGAAAATTTATCTAAAGGTCAAAACCCGGAATTGCTTTATATCGGTTGCTCCGATAGCCGGGTTACAGCCGAAGAACTCATGGGCGTAAATCCGGGAGAAGCATTTATACATCGCAACATAGCCAACGTCGTTTCAAATCTGGATCTCAGTGCAATGTCGGTCATTAATTATGCCGTATCACACCTTAAGGTGAATCACATTGTTGTCTGCGGACATTACTACTGCGGCGGGGTAAAAGCGGCCATGCAATCGGCAGATTTGGGCATTTTAAATCCCTGGTTAAGAAATATCCGCGATGTGTACCGGCTTCACCGGGAAGAGTTGAATCTGATCACAGATGAAGAGTCAAAATATAAACGTCTGGTTGAATTAAATGTACAGGAGCAATGCGTAAACGTAATTAAAACAGCCGATGTACAACTCGCTTACCGCGAAAGAGGACTCACTGTGCATGGCTGGGTATTTGATATTCATAGTGGAAAACTTCATGACCTGAACATCAATTTCACGGAAGTGCTGCGAGAAATCATGGAAATTTACCGTCTTAAATAATACGTTTCTTTTGAGGAAAAAAAAGGTGCGCCACCCCGAAATTCGGGATGATGCACCTTTTTTTTAAAGCCTGTTAAAAAGTATATCTATTCCAAATAATAAGCACCTGCAATAACAAGATTCTCCCTAGGAATTTGGGCAAAACTCACAAAATCATCCATCACCTCTACGTCTTGGAGCAACTGCTTTTTAAACAGATCGCCTTCCACTACATAGGCGAAATATTTATCTCCTTCTTTTACAACAGCACTAAGCGGCAATCCCCTCAATTCTCTTGCATCCACTTCAATGAAGGCATTGACAAACATACCTGCTTTAATATCCTTCTGTTGATCTGTCGCAATATGACAGTGCACCATAAGGGTTTGAGTTTCCGAATCCAGCATCGGATTTAATTTCACTATGCTCGCATTAAAAATCGCCGGATTATTCGGCAGCGAAAAAAGGACCGGCTGCCCAACTTTTAAAAATGGAACATCCTTAGAAAGCACCTTTAATTCGAGGTGCACATGATCGTTATTGGCTATATCCATCAATTTATCTTGCGGACTGATCCGCTGTCCGGTATTAATCAATACTTCGTGCACATATCCGGATTCTGCCGCAAAAACTGATAATCGGGATTGAAATAACTGTTCGTTTTCCAAACGCACTACGTCAATACCAATTAACTGAAGTTCCGTTTTCAAACCAGTGTATTTAGCAGAAAGGAATTCCTTCCGGGATTGCGTTTCATCAAAAACTTTTTGAGAGGTAGCACTTTCAGCCTGCAGCGTACTCCGGCGTACAAATTCTTTTTCTGCCAAGCTCAATTCTGCTTTAGTTTCAAGCAAAATGCGCTGCTTTTCAATCAATGCAGTATTTACAACGGTTAAAAGCGGAGCTCCTTTTTTTACAAAATCGCCCGGTAAATAATTAATCTCTTCCACAAAACCCTCTACTTTACTATGTACTGATAATAATTCTGTTGGCGGTATTTCTACCCGGCCTGTACAAGCCACACTTTGCTGGACAATTTCACTTTGCAAGGCACCAACTTTTACCGCCGGGTTTGCAGAAAGAATTTCCTGTACTAACAAAACACTTTCAGGTTCTTCGCTCGCTCCGACGTTCTCAGTCAAGGGTTCAGTCGAATTATTACAGGCAGCAAAGAACAACAACAAACCAATTAATTTATATGTGATATTCATAATTTTTGATTCTAATTTTTAATTAAAAGAATACAGTTGATTCAAATAGGCGATTTTCAAAACAACTTCATTGTAAGACTTCATCCAATCCAGATAATCCATTTGGCGTGCCAATAAACGTTCTTGAATTTGACTAAATCTCAAAAAATCAATTTCGCCAAGTTCGTATTGAAAACTGGCTTTTTCCATCATTTGAAGCAATCCATTTTCAACGGTAGATTGGTAAGTATCCAGATACTGCTGAAGTAAAACCAATTGGGCATTTAAAGTTGACCGTTCAAGTTGATATTGATGTAGCTGTAGCTGCATTTCATTTTGTACCTGTAATTTTTCAATTTCCAATTGCTGGGTTTTTACTTTTCCCTGGCGCTGATCCAATGGAATTCCGATACCTAAAATCGCACCCTGAAAAAGATACTCTGATTCCAGTGATTGTGCGAAGTAGCCAAGATTCCAGTTTACCTGATTTCGACTGATATTATTTAGTTGTATCTGCTGCGTCAAAACCTCTTCTTTATATGCATAGCGCTGTTGATTCAGGTAAATTCCTGACTGTTCAAATTCATTTTCCGTAATTTTTTCAAAGCCTCCGGAAACCAATTGAACATCTGGATTCAACATGGCCATTTTCCGAATTTCTCGCTCCGAATCATCTGCTTTTAATTGCACCTGGCTAAGCGTTTGGCTTATATTTATTTTTTCCTGCTTAAACCATTCAAATGCAAACAAATCGATTTCGCCAACCTGGAATTGCAATTGGATCTTTGGGTCCAATTCCTCATACATTTGAAAAATAGTATCATACAGGGCTTTCTTCTCCGACCAATATTGCCAATCATTAAAAGCTGCACGCAAATCAAATTTTAATGCATGCTTTAGATTTTGTTGCTCGGATTCCAATAAATTAACTTGAGTCGCGATTAATTCCTTCTTCACATTCCGTTCTCTAAACCGAAGTAAAGGACTGATATCCTGCCTCAAATTCCATTGATGATCAAAACCGGAATAATTTATTTGTCCCCCCTGATACTCCACCGAAAGTGGCTCCCAGGGTATTAGTGCCTGCTGGTTTAACTCAATACTTTGTTTCGCCAAATTTCCATTTTCAATTAAGGGATGATGTGCGATCGCATATTCATACACCTCTTCAAAAGTTTGAAGTGACTGAGCCTGGGCAACTCCACTACCGCCAATTAGCAGCACCAGAATGGTCAGACTCTTTTTCATGAAACTGCTGTTGAAAATGAGATAATACAGCGTGGGTAATAAAACCAGTGTAAGTAAGGTGGAGGTAATTAACCCGCCAATAACGACAGTAGCCAAGGGACGTTGAACCTCTGCCCCACTACCGACAGAAATGGCCATAGGTAAAAAACCGAGGGCCGCCACTAAGGCCGTCATTAAAACCGGGCGCAAGCGCGATAAACAAGCCTTATTAATCAGATCCCGTAAATCCTCAAAATCTTCCACTTTAAGTTGCTTGAAGGCACTGACCAAAACAATTCCATTCAATACCGAAACACCGAATAGTGCGATAAAACCAATGCCCGAAGAAATGCTAAAAGGCATATCTCTAATCCACAAGGCTAATATCCCTCCTACAGCCGATAAGGGCACCGCCATAAAGATGACCAACGTATCAATCATCGAACCAAAGGCCATAAATAGAAGTAGTAAGATCAAGGCTAAAGCGACTGGCACTGCCAGCATTAATCGGTTTTTCGCATTTTCAAGGTTTTCAAACTGGCCTCCATACTGGATTTCATAACCAGCCGGCAAGGTTAAATTCTCTCCCAATGCTGTATGAATTTCACTGACCAAGCTGGCCACATCTCTGTTTCTGACATTCACGCCAATATTGATAAAGCGACGTGCCTGCTCCCGGGAAATCAGCATAGGACCTTCCTGTTCTTCAATTTCAGCAATCTCGCTGAGCGGAATTTGCCGTCCGGTATTGGTACTAATCGTTAATTGAGCTAAATCCAGCTCCTGGCGATACTTTGGTGCCATCCGAACAACCAAATCAAACCGGCGTTCCTCTTCAAAAATATCGCCAACGATTTCTCCTGCATAGGCTGCCCGAATCGTTTGATTCAAATCAGCTACATGAATCCCATATTGAGCTAATCGCTGGCGTTTAAATTTCACAGAAAGTTGTTGAAGCCCGTCTGTCTGATCCACTTTTACATCCCCTGCACCATTAATACCCTGGATGATTTCTGCAGCCTCGTCGGCCTTGGATTTTAATAAAGCGACGTCTTCTCCAAATATTTTTACAGAAATATCCGATTTCGAACCAGTCATCAGCTCATTGAAGCGAAGCTGTATCGGTTGGGTAAATTCGAATGAGGCCCAGGTAATTGGAGCAAGTGCTTCCTTCATTTTTGCCATCAATTCTTCGCGGGTGTCTGCGGAGGTCCACGCTTCTTTGTCCTTTAGAATGATCATCACATCCGCATCTTCAATAGCCATGGGATCAGTGGGAACTTCCGCCGTGCCTATCTTAGAAACGACGTGTTCTACCTCCGGGAAATTATCCAACAGAATTTGTTCTGCCAGGGAAGAAGTATGAATACTTTCCTGAAGCGAGCTGCCAGGTTTTATAGATTGCTGCATGGCAATGTCGCCCTCTTCCAGTGTTGGAACAAACTCCGCACCCAGACGATTAAATACCAAAATAGAAAAGACAAAAACGACCAGCGTACTTCCTATCGTCAACATGGGTACTTTCAGCGAAAGCGTTAAAGTAGGTTTGTATAAACCCTTTAAAAAATCCATCAAACGGTCTGCCAGATTTTTTTTATCGCTAATCTTCTTTTTCAAAAACAAAGAAGCCATGACCGGCACATAAGTCAGCGATAAAAGCATGGAGCCCAAAATGGCAAATCCGACGGTTTGGGCCATCGGCTGAAAGGTCTTCCCTTCTGTACCTTCCAAAGTGAGAATCGGGATAAAAACCACCAAAATGATCAGAACACCAAAAGCTGCAGACCGGTAAATCTTTGATGTAGATTCCCTGACTACCTGATCCATTCCGGATTGTGTCAACTTTTGTCCCAGATACCCAATGGTCAGGGTATGCAACAAACTTTCCACAATAATCACAGCTCCATCAATGACGATTCCGAAGTCAATGGCTCCCAGCGACATCAAATTAGCTGAAATACCAAAATAGCGCATCAGATTTAGGGCAAACAGCATGGATAGTGGGATCACCGATGCAACAATCAAGCCGGCCCGAAAATTTCCCAACAAGAGCAATAAAACAAAGATGACGATCAAGCCCCCTTCGATCAGGTTCTTCTTGACCGTATCGATCGTTTTTCCGATGAGCTTGGACCGGTCCAGATAGGGATAAATATGCACACCTTCCGGTAAGGATGCCTCGACAACGTCCATCCGGGTCTTTACATTTTGTAAGACCTCTGAAGAATTAGCCCCTTTCAACATCAGGGTAATGCCGCCCACGACCTCCCCCTGTCCATCCATCGTCATTGCGCCATATCGTTTGGCGCTTCCAATACGTACTTCAGCCACATCCCCTATCGTGATCGGAATATTTCCCTCGTTCCGGATCAGAATGCTTTCAATATCAGAGATGGTTTTTGCCCGGCCTTCCGTACGAATGTAAAAGGAGTAAGGGCCTTTTTCGATATAACTCCCTCCACTATTCTGATTATTCGTCTCCAGCGCTTCGATAATTTCCGGAATTGATAAGCCGTGTACCTTTAACAAATCGGGCTGAATAGCCACCTCATATTGCTTCAGGTTTCCACCGAAACTACTTACCTCAATAATTCCTGCGGTACCATTGAGTTGCCGTTTTACAATCCATTCCTGGATGCTGCGCAATTTGGTTGCGTCATATTGATGGACAAATTCCGGATCGACCGTTAATACATACTGATAAATTTCGCCTAAGCCGGTGGTTATCGGCATCAGCTCCGGCTCGGTCAAGCCGGATGGCAATTCCGCTTTAGCGACATTAAGTTGCTCCTGCACATATTGGCGGGTCAACATAGTCGGGATATCTTCCTCAAAAACAATGGTAATGACAGAAAGTCCGTAGCGGGAAATAGAGCGCACCTCTACTACGCCCGGGATATTGGTCATGGCAGACTCCAGCGGATAGGTGATCAACTGTTCTACCTCCTGAGGTGCTAATGTAGGAGCCGTGCTCACAATCTGTACCTGATTATTGGTTATATCGGGTACTGCATCCAAGGGAATTTTAGCCGCCGAATAAACGCCGATGCCAACAAGTGCAAGGACACCGATCAATACCAACAACTTATTCTCCAAGGAGAAGTTGATTAATTTTTCAAACATAATAATTCACATAAAATCAAAAAATGAGTATTCCTTTCCAAAAAGGGGATTCCCTTCTGAAAAGCTGTTTGCTCCAATGGGAGAGCAGTCAGGCTTGATTAAATGTGATGTGGAGGAGCGCGGAGGGGTATATTAGCAGAAAACCGTTCCCTGTATTTGGGAATATCAACATGATCTGCAGGAATAGCAGCCAGTAGATCGGATTCATGTTCCTTTGGTAAAAGGACTGTTGGGAGGAATGGTTTATTAAAAGTAAACCAGCATAAACCGGTACCCTGATCGAGCAGATCTGCCTGGGAAAACCCTTCTAAATGGCTATCCCCCGGATTCGCATGAAAGCTTAGGATAAGCCAGTCCAGTATCCCATCGGCAACCAAATGTGCTTCCTCATGCTGCTGCTCACTCATCTCCCCATGATGTAGATGCGGAGTAATGTTGTGCAAAACAAGAACAAGTCCTGCTATGAAAAATAATATGGTTCCCAGTCTTTTGATAGGATTGAAATTTAGCGCAAGTTATCAGAAAAATTCAATCTCAAAAAAAACCAGATCCAGAAATGACAGATTTATGACCGGGTATAAAAAACGAAGGCAGGTTCGGATAAACCAAACCTGCCCAAGCCAGATAGCTCCACTTCTTCTCAAGAGGGGGGGTAAAAGCCAAATTGAATTTAGCTTGCAGCTATCGAGCAACCGTTAAAAGACACATCTAGAAAAAAACTGCTTTAGGTTAAATAATTACGATTTTCAACCCTGTAGGATTCGAATACAGGGCTTATATTTTTGTTTAATTCGTTACTTTTTCAACGTCTTCAAATACTGGCATTTCATGTGCCATATCCTGTTTTCCGCCAAAGCGGTAAGAGGCGCCCACATTTATGAGGTAATCTGCAAATGCCGCATCACCCTGTTTAAATACACCCGTTTCAAGTGTCGATTGCTTGTCTGAATAACTCTGAACCCGATTTCGATAAACAGCTACCGGAACACTAACAAAAAGCGAAAATTTATTTTTGGTATAACCGATTCCCGGTTCAACGGAAACTGCAAATCCAGGCCGTCTGTATCCGGCGCTTCCTCCTATAATATCGTCCGAAGGAACACCTTCCACCCGGCCTCCTAAATAGGCATTGATGCCAGAAATCAAAGAATAATAACTTCCAAGACGGGCTGCAAATTGATCCGGACAGGAAAACTCACTGTTTCCATTTCGGGTAAGCACGCCATTTGTTTCCTTTACATTAAACAGATAATACAAATCGGCAGTCAAGCCAAACTGCGGAGAAAAGGAATGGATTCCCTGGATGTCCAGTGCCAGTCCGGTGCCTCCGTCACCTGGTTGGATAGATTGATCTACAACCAGTTCCAGATTCTCATCTTTATCAGGCCCCTGGTTATAAAAAACATCTGTGTAATCATACTTACCGGTAGGTAATTTTACACCTAAACCGACAGAATAATTAAACGGGTGCTTTCCTGGTTCAAACAACCAATAGCCTAGTCCAATTCGAACATCAGCCAAACCTGCAGAGCTTGTTGAATGGCGATCGCCCAATCCGTTTGGTGGATTTCCACCATGCTCATACATGGAGGATCTGTCGTGTTTTACAAAAGGAAGGATCGCATTGGCAAAAAACCGATCGGTGATACCATAGCTTATAGCAAAATCCAGAAAATAGGAGTTGTTAATCACCTGGGTACCTTCTTCCACCCGATTTGCTTCTTCTTCCGAACCGCGAAAGTGCCGAAAGGATTCAAAATACCGGAAACCCATTTGGGTGTTCCACTCCCCCTTCGTCAGGTTGAGTGCACTACCGGGAGTATTGGGAGAAGAGTTGCCTCGAATGGCCACGCAGCCTTGGCTGTAGGCTGAATGGCTTAATAAAAAAGTTAATGCAAGTAGTGGTAAAAATTTCATTTTCAACGGGATTAATTTGATTTTTAAAAAACCACCTGAAAGACAGTAGCACTAAATGAAAAACACATAACTAAACCTTGGTACTTCACGTGCTACTTACTTTCAGATTTGACTTCATGATATTAATAAGTAATTACAAACACATTAGATAAGCTGTAATAGCTTCCTTTTCATCTTTAGCTAGTCCTAATTCCAATACCAGATTAAAAAATTCGACAGCATCATCCAACGTGGGTAATCGGTCATCATGCAAATAGGGAGGGGAATCCTTGATTCCGCGAAGCGGGAATGTTTTAATTGGTCCCTCCGGGCGCCCTACATAAAAGCGCTCCACCTGTAAATCATGCATATAATCATCTACGAAAGCCGGGCCGGAATGACAGGTTCCACATTTTGCTTTTCCCCAGAAGAGTTGTTCTCCAAGTAATTCCTGTTGGGTAGCCTTCGAAGGAATCAGTTTTCCCATAGGTCCCAGTTTAGGGGCCGGCGGAAAATCGATGATAGCGTTAAAGTCGCCCATCCTGTTAGACACCGATTTCTGATGTCCTCGTGGACCGATGTGTTGCATCATCCCCGGGTCTCCGTCAAAGTATTCTTCTATTTCAGCAAAATGATCCATACTGCGGATAGACCGCTTAGACGACAATTGCATCAGATTAAAATTACCGCGCATGGAGGGTGTCCCGACACGCAAACGAGCTAATGTCGGACGACTATCCGGCCCCAATTCAAAAGCGCCGTTGGTATGTCCGTTTACATGACAGGAAAAGCATGATACTCCTGCACTTGGAGCAATTGTAACCCGATGAGGTGTTTGATTAAACCAGGTTGTGGCAGTCGGACGAAGCAATTCTTTCAGGCCCTCCATTTGTTCCGGCGTGAGCAGGCCATTAAATATCTCATAGTAATTGCTCAGCGTAACTTCCTTTCCCTTGGTAACGTCTCCAAATTCTTTATGCGTGGTTAAAAATAAGGGTGGTGGGAATTCCGGTAAATATTCATCCGGGTAATCGTGATCTACATCAATCCGAACATGTTCGGGGTGTACCACATTCCAGACATTTGGGAACACCATGTGTGCAGTAGAAGCCAGAGGATGCGCCAGGGGTTTAAAAGGAAAAATGTCACGAGCCTTTATTTGCTCCGGAGAAAGTTTAGCCAATTCTTCAAAGGATTTCACGCCTTTCGGTAGTCTTGAAATCGGTCCACGCCGTATGAGTTTACGTCCGCCAGACATATATTGTCCTTCATAAACCGCCCAATTAAAATCATATCGGGAACTCATATATTCCCGTACATCAGCCATTAATACAGGCTTTTGATTGTTGTGAAAAGCAACCCATTCTTCCCAAGACATAGGCAGATTCGGGTCCATGAAAGATGTTTGGCCCTGACCACCATATCGCCACAGATCAAAAGGGGTGCGTTCTCCTTTTTTTACATCCGGAAAAGCTATCAGGGAATCAATATGCCCTGACCCCAGACCATAATCCGGTTCCTGAAAATCTTCAACTACAGCCCCTGGTGATTGTAATAAGTGTAAGCGAATATCGTCAGGCAGGTTGGATGCCAACAAAATCCCACTACCCAAAACAATAGCCAAGAGGTAAACTTTCTTCATTTTTTAGCTGGTTGATACATTGCAGAACAAGGATCATTCACTGAATTGTGTTTTGATTTTGGCTTTGAAGTATTTAAAATTATTGATACTTTGGATATTATTCAGATCAACATATGCGAATAGTCGTATATGCTTTGCCAACAGCCTAAACCAATTGACAAACAATATTGGAAGGAAATGATCAAATGCCTTATTATTGATGATGACCCACTTATCACTGACCTGATCCAGCATTATTGCAGTAAGGTACCAGAGATTGAATACTGTATTTCTTGCAACCAGGCACTTGACGGACTAAAACTTATCAGTAACCAGGACTTTGATATTTTATTCCTGGATTACAACATGCCAGAGTTAGATGGAAAGGGGATTCTGGAAATGAAACAGGATTCCAGTAAGGTCATCATGATTACCTCAAACAAGGAATTTGCGGTGGAATCCTATACCTATCCCGATATCATTGACTTTCTACTCAAGCCCATTTCATTTGATCGGTTTTATAAATCGATCGAAAAATACCAAAGCATGGGTCAGGAAAAACCCGCCAGGCGAAACCCTGAAACGTTCTTTGTAAAGGATGGAACCAAATGGATTCAGGTTCAAATAAAGGAGCTGACACATATAAAATCAGAATCAAATTATGTGATCCTGTACAGCAAGGAAAAACAGATCATGTCTTTAATGAATTTAAAAGACCTGGAAAATGATCTACCCGACTATTTTGTCCGGGTACACCGCTCTTTCATTGTCAACACCAAACTCATTGAGTATATCACTTCGGAAGAAATTAGTATTCCGGGAAAAATAATTCCGGTAGGCGCAACTTATCGAAATGTCGTCAAAAACCTGCTACATTAAAAATCGGGGAGCTCATTAAGTTCTGTCTGTAAAAAATCAATGTAAAAGGTCATGGCTTCCGGAATGATTACCTCGTAATAAGCCACATCCCCCTCAGGACATGCGTCCTGAATCTTTGTTAACATCTTTTCAAACTTATCTAATTCAAGTCTTCTGACTGATGTAATAATTTTATGGATCAGATTTAAACAAACAGCTTCATCTTTCAACCTGATAGCCTGGTATAAATCTTTTGAAATCCCTGTCCATTCAGAAATTAATAGTCCTAGCGCACGCTTATATTTCTCCCGATCAAAGTCGTAATCCTTTTTAATAGAAAGTGTATTAGGCCTACCATAGCGCAGGCCTAAAACATCTTGCTGAATTTGTTTCAAAAATCGATTTATTTCAACCGGTTTTTGCATCCAGGCAGATATAGAAAAAGTATCGGGTAACACCTCACTTCCCGGAATTCGCGCAGATACAATATAGACCAATGCTTCATCTGAAAGCACATCCTTAATCTTGTCAAAACCATTTTTAAGCGATTCTCCACCTAGTCTTAAATCTGCAACAACTATATCAAATGACTGGCTCCCTTTCTCCGGTATCTCTTCTAATTTTCGAGCTTCAACTAATTTAATTACTTTCCCTTCAAACAAGTGCTTATATAGCGAAAGTATTTGCTGATCATCGTCAATAACCAATAAAGACATAGCACTCAATCCGGATATTGTAATATCTTTTTTAGTATCCGGTAAAACCCCGGGCAGTTGCCTGTACCCTGTTTCAATATCAAAGAAAAAAGTAGATCCAACTCCCTCTTCTGATTTAATTTGAAGTTTGGCCCCCATGCGTTCCAATAATTGTATGACGATACTCAAACCGAGACCAAAGCTATCTGCAAATGCATGCTTGTCAGAATTGGTAAAATAGCGCTTACGAATATCCTCCAGCATTTCAGGTTTTATTCCCTTACCTGTATCAATTATTGAAAATCGGACAACAACTTTTTCAATTGTTTCTTTTATTTTTTCCGACCGCAAAACAACTTGTCCGCCGGTATTAGTAAACTTCATGGCATTAACCAATAGATTGTTAATTACCTGGCTCAGTCGGAGTTTATCCACATACAATTCTATTGACTTGGTAAATGAATCTATTTCAATAATAAATTTTAATTTCCGGGTAATCGCCACATAATTATTGCTTCCATACAGGGCTTCAAATAATTGCTCTACAGAAACCCACTCATCGAAAAATACCACCTCTCCAAGTAATAGTTTTTTATAATCCAGAACGTCATTGACCAGGCTCTGAAGATTAGCACTATTGAATTTGAGACTTTTTATTAATTGTAATTGATGGCTGGATGGGTTATTCTTTTCTAATAATTCACACAAGCCGCTAATAGATTGTAGCGGGTTTCGGATTTCATGGCTAATGTTCTCCAAAAACTCTTCTTTTTCTCTCACCGCTTCCTCTGCGGTTGCCCGGGCCAATTCTAAAGAATGAAGATTTTTAAGTATCAGAGTGGACATCTCATTGAAGCTATTTGCCAAAGCGCCTATCTCATCTTTTCTTTTTATTGGAAGATTAGATGCCTGTAATGTTTTTGGTAATGCGCGCATTTCATCTGTTATTTCTTTCAACTCCTTCGATTGCCCGCTTAGGTAAAAGAAAGAAATAAACATGAAGACTAATCCAAGTCCGATAATAATTAAAAAGCTGTTTTTTCGATAAACATAATAGGACTCCAACAGGATTTCTTCTCTTGCCAAAACCATAACAAATAATTCGTAATCCTTTCTTGGAAACGAAAGTGATTCAATCGCATAGAGTACGCCATCTTTAGAAAATACCCGCTCGTTAAAATTGTCTAAATCTTCTGGCCACACTCCAAACTCTTTTCGAAATCCGGGAGGGTTTCCAAATTCAAATCCAAAGGTTTTTAAGTGATCTTCATGGATTAAATAATACCCTGTATTATTCACCATTCTAAGCTCGAATGGAGGCTCAAGTATTTGATTAAATGAATTGAATATCAGTGACAGGTCCGTATTAATAACTATGATACCAATAAGAGTTGCCCCCTGATACACAGGTAATGCTAAACGAAGGGTAGGCACAAAAGGGGCACTAATCTCTCCGTATTCCTTGTTCAGGTCAATAGGTGAAATAAACATAGAGTCTGCCGGAAGGGATACAGTCTCTACAAAATAATCCCGTTTTCCCTTTTCCTGCAATTGGTCATCCGGAACGATAATCACTTTTGGGCCTCTTCGCTCAACCCGGACCATTTCTTTTCCGGTATCCTTCAGTCCGATAAATCGTATTTGAAATAAATCCGGTTTGGAGGAAATTAAACTTTGATATTCTTCAGACAGAAGTTTTCTGTCAGATTCTTTTTTAGTCTCCAGATACTTTTGCAACAAGGGACTTTGTGCAACAAAGGTTATGTCTTGTTTAAGACTTTCAACATAATCAGAGAACTTGGTATTTATTAACTCTGCTGTATGATTTAATTTTTTTTCAGAGGAGCTAAGGATCTCTTTGGAGCTATATTGAAGCAAAACAAATCCCACCAATCCAATTCCAATGAGGAAAAGCACCAGGTAAACAACGGCATTCTTAACTGCCAGCGAATTAAAATTTATAAGCTTGATACCACCGGATTTAATATTGAAATTAATTAAGAACGTGCCATCACCTTAATATTACCTTTTATCTTTAAGTCTCAACGCATATACCGATTTATACGACTCCGGATTTTCGAAAAAAGCATCCAATTCCATCCGGGTTTCCGGATCAATAAAAGGAATCAGAGGTTGTTCGACTTCAAATAAATGTCGGATAGATTTTTGAATCCGTTGATCCCATTCTTTATAATAGGTATCAAAATCACTGGGTTTAATTGCTTTCCGGCAAGTTGGATCACCACAAACAAGGGTCATTTCCTGATCGAGATTAAAAATGCCATATTCATCCGTAATTTGTTCCCCTTTCTGAATATCGCGAATAGCCAATTCAAAACCATAGCCGGTACTAATCGTATTACAATTACAACAATGATTTACGTATTTCGCAAAATCCCAGCTTACTATCCGGTTGCCATCCTGATCCATATACGAATATTTATCAACCATCTCCCGTACCGCATTCGAGTGGATCAGGTAATCTGTAGGGGAGATAATCATTTCCAGGCTGTCTTTTACATATACAATGGTGCCTTCAGGAATGTGGACTTTAGCGAAAACACCATAACCCACCGTGTCATTAATAAACCTTAGTTCAGTATTTGGATGAATCATTTTGAAAAAGTAGATTTATTGTTTTTCATCAGATTAAAATATGAATTGGCTGAAACAAGTACCCAAAAAATATTAATCACGATAAAGGGGTATGCTTTAGACATACAGGCATTACCTACCAGGAGGAGAGAACAAAATAAATTCATTAATATATACAGCCTGGATTGACTATCTATCTTCTTTGTTGCGTTAAGGTAAAACGCAATCAATAGACCAAACGCACCGATCCAACCCGCAAGCGCACTAATTAAAGCCATATCTTCTAAACATTAAAATGGGCCATACCAGACCATTAAGATAGGATAAATATAAGTTTACCGGAATGGCGATTTCATTTCCCGGAAAATAGCATAGGCTTTTTCAGCAATTTGCACACTCAGCGTCTCCATAAAATAACTGCCTGCTGCCGGATCCATCACCTGATCCAGATGCGCCTCCATAGAAAGGATATGATGCAAGTTACGAGCTACCCGACGCGTAAAACCAGTAGTCGATTCAACAGTAGCATTAGCTGGCAAAATTTCAAGGTGATCAGCACCACCAATAACAGCAGACATAGCCTGTGTTGTCGCACGGATCATATTGGTATGCATGTCCTCATCCTGACTTTCCGGAGCAAATTGAACGCTGATAAAGGGCGCCTGGTGGACTGCCAAAGCCGCAGCCTGGAGCAAATTTGCCCAAAGTATTCGAAAGGCCCGTAATTTTGCTAAATCACGGAAAAAGCTGGTGCCTACCGCTAAAACAACATGCAGATTATCGTGGGCTTCCTGCGCATCCACGCCCTTTGAAATAGCTTCTTCTAATCGATAAAAGGCCATATAGGCAGCCAGTGCCAACTCCTGTTCCGGATTAAATGTCCGGAAATTCATAGAATTATCGATATACAATTTTCGCATTCGCGGGAAGCGCTCCTGATACAGATTCCAATTGACCAAAACTTTCTCAATCGCTTCTTCTCCGATGCGAATGGCACCCACCCGATTTGCGGATGTCACCCCTTTTTTTGACAGGGTAGCTAACAGTGGATCCAACCAGGAGGCTGGCTCAGTTTCCTGAAACGTTGGATAAATTTGAAGTGAAATATAAGCAGGTTCTACACCATTTAGCAACACCTCCCAGGCTTTCGCCGAAAGGGGATCCTTCAAGACCAGTCTGGGTGCATTTACACCGTGCTGGAGTTCGTCCAGTAAGATGGCATTGCTTTCCGCGGGATCTTCAACCTGAATACAACTCCCGATTTCCCAGTTTCCGCCGGTGGCGTTTACCAGAGGTGGCAACTCCAAACTATCTTCCAGGTGGAAGAAGGGCGATAATTGAATTTGTTCTGTCCATTGATGGTTCAACTCTTCGATGGATCGCCCCTTCAGGTCGCGTGCGACCTTATCCAGCCAATCAGCTTTAGAAACCGGGGAGAATCCATCGAAAAGTGAATGCATACTTTATTGCTTAATACCGGTAGTAGTCTGGTTTGAATGGGCCTTTTACCTCCACACCGATGTAATCGGCCTGATCTTTTGAGAGTTCTTCCAATTCCACACCAATTTTAGAGAGGTGCAAACGGGCTACCTGCTCGTCCAGATGTTTTGGCAAGGTATAAACCTCATTTTTGTATTCCTTGTGGTTCTTCCACAATTCCAATTGAGCCAGTGTCTGGTTGGTAAAGGAATTTGACATCACGAAAGAAGGGTGGCCTGTGGCACAACCCAGATTCACCAAACGACCTTCTGCCAGAATAATAATGTCTTTTCCGTCGATGGTATATTTATCCACCTGTGGTTTGATCTCGATTTTAGAATCACCAGCGGTCTCGTTCAACCAGGCCATATCGATCTCATTATCAAAGTGCCCGATATTACAAACGATCGCTTTATCCCGCAGTATCCGGAAGTGTTCTTCTCCGATAATATCTTTGTTTCCGGTGGCAGTTACAATGATATCGGCACGTGGTGCTGCATTAATCATTTTCTGCACTTCAAATCCGTCCATCGCAGCTTGTAGCGCACAGATTGGATCAATTTCAGTGACGATAACCCGGCAACCGGCTCCGCGCAAAGAGGCAGCAGAACCTTTACCTACGTCTCCATAACCTGCTACAACTGCTACTTTTCCGGCCATCATAATATCTGTAGCCCGACGAATAGCATCCACACAGGATTCTTTACAGCCGTATTTGTTATCAAATTTGGATTTAGTCACCGAATCATTCACATTGATTGCCGGCATTGGAAGGGTGCCATTTTTCTGGCGCTCATACAAGCGGTGTACTCCTGTGGTTGTTTCTTCGCTCAAGCCACGGATACCTTCCACCAAAGCAGGGTAATTATCCAGTACCATATTGGTGAGATCACCGCCATCATCCAAAATCAGATTTAATGGCTGACCACCCTCAAAAGCAAAAATTGTTTGCTCAACAGCCCACCAGAATTCTTCTTCATTCATGCCTTTCCAGGCGAATACAGGAATACCGGCAGCAGCGATGGCTGCAGCAGCGTGGTCTTGTGTGGAAAAGATATTGCAGGACGACCAGCTAACATCCGCTCCAAGTTCAACCAGCGTTTCGATCAACACGGCAGTTTGGATGGTCATGTGCAGACAGCCTGCGATACGTGCTCCTTTTAATGGTTTGCTCGCACCATACTGCTCTCGAAGAGCCATAAGGCCGGGCATTTCGGCCTCAGCCAATTCAATTTCTTTACGTCCCCATTCTGCCAGGGAAATATCTTTAACCTTATACTTTAAGGTCGATTTGGTGGTTTCCATACGATAAACTTTTGTCGTTTCTTAAATCGAGCACAAAGGTAATGTTTTTTGATATCAAGTCCTGTTTGATTCTTTTGGTGCTTTAGCAGGTCTGTTATACCCACTTTTTGATCAGGTCGCCGTTCCCATCGAGCATCTTGGGCAACAAGCCTTCGATTGAGGCATCTTCTGAAAAGAGGGTCGTATTTTCTGCCCGTAAAAACCCAGATTCCACCATTTTTGCAACATGAGCGATCAGGTGGTCATAGTAGCCTTCCCAGTTGAGCAGTCCGATCGGTTTTTTGTGTAGATGAAGTTGTTTCCAGGTGAGAATTTCAAAAAACTCATCCAGTGTACCAAAGCCCCCCGGAAGGATAATAAAACCATCTGCCCGTTCGGCCATGATCGCTTTTCGGGCGTGCATATTTTCGGTGACAACCAGATCACTCAATCCGGTATGACAAACCTCCCACTCTTTGAGAAAGCCGGGAATGACACCAAACACCTGCCCGCCTTCAGCTAAAGCAGCATCGGCAAGTTGTCCCATCAGACCAACATTACCGGCACCATAAATAACTTCGATATTCTTTTGGGCAAGATAGCGCCCGAGATCACGTGTTTTGGAAGCGTATTCCGGATTATTCCCGGTAGAGGAGCCACAGAAAACGGCAAGAGATGTTAACATGCAAGAGTTTTGCATGTAAATATACCAATCCTTCTATTTCGATCAGGCAGATGCCGTATTGCTTTTGGACAAACGTTTTTCGATCCGACGGATAGCAGGCGAATCAATTTTAAATCCAAGCTTTCGAAGTGCTTCAACCGGATTGGTCGCAGCATTTCGGCAAAAATCGGGATCGTTTTGCAAGTGGAACACGATCTGACTCGCATCAGATTTTAATTGTTCCAGACTATGGGCGGATGTATTTTGGGAGTACATACGTGTGCTTTTTACATAGATGTCAAAAGGAGGGGAAATGTTACCATTCCCCCTCAAAAAAAACGTTGATTGGATTATTTTGTCTTCCGGAAGGCTAAAAACGCCAGTATCAGCAGGAGTATAGCAGCCAAAACCAGAAGTAAATTATTTGAAATGCCGGTAATCCATTGATCACCTGGCAATTTGACATCACTAAAATGGGCTTTCCATATATCTTTTGGAACCGCCACTTTCAAAGATTGGAGTGCCAGTTCTGCATCATCCTTGTTTTCGGATTTTTGCATAACTGTAATCTCTTCCCGGAGTTCTCCAATAAATGCCAGAAATGCTTTTGGGTTCTTTTTCTGAATTTCCTGCAGTTCCCTGGCAAATACTTCATTCGACATTTCTGCTATCGAACTGGGCTCCGCCTCCTGCACTGGGAAATACGTTTCATCATCCATCTGCACTGAAACAGAGTCAGGCAACACCGAATCCGTTAAGGGGTGATTCCAGAAACGCGCCAGCGTCGCCGGGAATTCTATATTCGCATAAGGCCCATAACGAACCTTATAACTATTGAATAAGCGGATACCTTCTCCGTTAAGGCTGGGCCGGGTAGCTGTATTTCCCGGAGAAATCTCATAATGTATCGTATAGCTACAGCAATTTGACTGGCCACTGTCTGTACAGTTGGATTGTATGGCATACTCTCCGGCCACCTGCGGCATCAACCGATTTACCTCGCCGGTATAATCATCCCATATCTCATCTGCCTCAAAACCAGAGCTGTGAAACCAGATAAATTGACCCGGATAGAGCAGAACGTCCGGGCCCAGAGACCGATTTCCGGCCGGATTTCCGGAAGCCGTCACCCAGGGGGTATTTCCGTATTCAATCTGTCCATGTACACAACCATTACAATCATATAGCTTCACCCACTCTTTCGCCCCGTTATTTAAATTAACCCAAAAGCGCCAGTCGCCGTCGCCGCCTGAGATCCAGTTATCTCCATCGTCGTGCACATCCAGGGTATTGATGGTGCATTGCCAGGCTGCTAAGTCCCAATTGCGAGGAGAGGGCAAAACCCAGGCACTCTCAATTTTCCGGGAATAGTTGCTCCCGCTATAGGTTCGAAGGTCAACCTGTACTTCCAGGTACCCATCTTCAATATGGGGGATGATGACCGGATCCGGCCCCCCGCTTCCATTTGGGTTATAGACTTCAATAGACAAAGGCAATTGTGGGGGTACGGTTAATCCGGCATCCCGATAAATTTCCCTCGGATTTTTGGGGAGATAGATATTAAATTGCATCAATCGATTTATCGGGTTCGTTGTAAAACCGG
Source organism: Saprospiraceae bacterium (assembly GCA_020437105.1). GTDB lineage: Bacteria > Bacteroidota > Bacteroidia > Chitinophagales > Saprospiraceae > JAAEZH01. Next base: position 16,722 of record JAGQWR010000108.1, on the reverse strand, counting down.
CAGTTTGGGGCAAACAGGTAAACAGATCAAGCGGACTTTCTACCGGCGTATCCGAATCCAACACGTTGTGTAATCCCGTCTGACTACAATTTCGTGTAATTTCACCCGCTTGTTGATTCACCCAGAGGTCGGTAATAATCCCGGGCACCCGAACATTCGAGCCATATCCATTTACCCGAACTGGCCGGGCACGATGACTGGCAACCAGCACAGGTGGATGTATTTCAGGGTTTCCATCATGGCCACAATCCCGGACCCAATAACCGATCACGGATACCCGGTCGCCCCGGGTAGGTCGAAATCCTTCCGGAAAGGATGCACGTTCCCATTCGACCTCAATGGACTCCATATTAAAAATACCTGACCCTAAAAGGTATTGGTAGGCCGGATCCGGATCGACACCCATAAGGAAATCCTGAGAATCGTGATTCAAAAAATTATCTTTTCGGCTGATGTGACTCCAATTTACATGGCCTTCCAGCAAATGGTAATCCTGTGGACCGTCCCAATGCTCTACTGTTGTCCATTGCGGATTAATAAGCCCCCCACTACACGCACTGGTAAAAACGGTTTTAGGTGTCTGGATATCCACCGGTGGCTCAATAGGTTCTGTAGCAGGGGGAATGACTGCATCATCAGAAATATGCAGGGTAATTTCGGTCCTGTTCGGACCGGCAATTAATCGCACGCCATTTTGCATAACATATTCGCAGCCTCCCGGACAGGCGGTAAAACGTACAATGTAATCGCCGCCCTTATCCGGAATAATATAAGGTTTAAAGGTGTTGGTTTCCTCCAACACCGCATTACTACCCGGCGGACGGTCGATAACTGCCCATTCAAATTTCTCATTAAAATTACTGGAAGAAGAATTACAGCCTCCACCTAACTGCGGAATATCGAAGATTATTCTGGGATTTAAAGCTTCCACAAAAGTTTTAACACCCGGAACCATAAAGCCACTTTCTCTTAAATTAATAAAGAAGCGCACATCCAAATCGCAAGACGGGACAACTACAATTTCGCCTTCTTCAAAATTACCATTTAATCCCGGGGGTAATTTTTGAAGTGCCTCATTTTTATTAGGCATAAAAAATAACAGCAATATGAAAAATATAAAAAACAAAACACTTGAAACACGTTGATACTCTTTGAAGTTGGTCATAATTGGGGTATTTAAAAAAAGACATAAAAAACCCGGCCCAGAACAGCCTGTGCCGGGGATAATGCGAATTACGAAGACTAATATTTATTTTATTTCTTTACCGGCTCCTGAATCTGAACAGTAGTACCACGCCATTCATTTGTTGTCCATTTCACTTTCCCACCATTTGAATGCGTTCGATTTCGAAGATTTTTCAGTCCATTAGCTCCGGGCCGGACAGGGCCTTCAGGCATACCTTTTCCATTATCGGAAATTTCAATCATCAATAAATGAGCATTAATTTCCATATTAATTTTCACCTGACTCGCGTCAGCATGTTTCACCACATTATGTAGTATTTCTTTAAACATTAACAAGACATTACGTCTGCGCTCTCCATTTATTTCCAAATCCGGAATTTCATCCGGAAAATTAAACTGGCATGTTAATTTATTATCCGCCAAATAACTCACGGCATACCTCCTCAGGAAGTGCAGTAAATTTTCTAATTTATCATTATCTGTGTTTAATGCCCAGATAATATCCCGCATACGTTCTACCAAACCACTTGACAAGTTGGCAATCTTACTCATCTGATCTTGTTTTTCCGGGTCTGCTTCCTCCAGTCCTATTTCATCACTAAGAAATCTGATCACTGAAAGCCCGGACCCCAGATCATCGTGTAATTCTCCTGCTATTCGATTTCGTTCTCCTTGCAGAGCAGCCTGCCTTTCAATAATTCTTTCTTTCTCCCGAATTTTTTTACGCACCACCGACCGTACAATTAAATAAGTGCTTCCAAATAAAATAAACAGGACGAGTATTTTAAAAACCAAGGTTTGATAAAAAGGTGGTTTAATATGAATATTTAAACTTCGGGTATCGCTTTTTACGCCATTTCCGCTTAGCGCATAATATTCTACAGTGTAAGCTCCGGGAGGCACCTTTGTAAACCGTGCAACACCTCCATTATCTATTGAAACCCAATCTTCATCATACCCTACAAGTCGATAATTAATTTTATTTTCTTTCGACAGGTAATTACTTACAGCACGCATTTCAAAAGTCAGGGTATTTTGATTGTGCGACAGTTTAATAAAATCCAACTCATCAATTACCGTATCTGAAACAAAGGGACCATCGGGCAGCATTAATTCCAGAATCACGGGTTTAGATGAAAATTCGTAGGGTTTTAATGATTCCGAATTAAATACATGTAACCCACCCACTGTGCCCAGCCAAATCAACATATCCTCACGGGAAACATGCCCTGCAAAAAAATTATATTGCTCACTTATTAATCCATCCTCCTTCCAGAATCGAAGTAATTGTTGGGATTCATTTTCTTTTTTCCATAGCCCTTTATTTGTCGTAAACCAGAGGTTTCCTTTTCGATCTTCCAGAATGGAATAAATAGCCAAACCTGTCAGCCTGTCAAATTGAGGATCGGGCTTCAAAACCTCAAATATTTTTTGTTGCTCTGAATATCGAAGCACCACTAATCCGATCGAAGTTGCGAGCCAGACTTCGCCTGTTCCGGGTTTTTCCCAAACTCCAAATAATTGGGCCTGAATATCTACTCGCTGAGTCAGCTCCAAATGATCTGGATTTTCTTTGCAAATCCAAACCTCCCGTCCTTTATAGGCCATAAAACAATTTGCAGCCGTGCCACAATAGAAATGGGTTAATTGTAAGCCCGGGTAATCAACAAATTCTGGGCAGGGTGTAGCCAATACCCGTCCGGCCGACCATTTAATCTCTAAAACACCTCTGCTGGTACCGGCGAGCAGACGTCCTCCCGGTGTTTCGGTAGCGTATAAATATTGTACATCGCCTCCATCTTCCAGCATTTCCCAGGTCTGGCCCTGGTCTTTTGAGTAACTCATTCCATTGCGGTAAACGGCCCACCACCAGGCTCGCTGATCCACAAAGGAGCGCAGCAATTCTGAATAGGGCTGCGGAGCCGCCACAAATTCAGGTACCCAATAAAAGATGCCGTCTTTAAACTGTCGGCTATATCGATAAATACCACCGTATGCGGTCGATACGATCAGTACATTTGAATCTGATGGCAAAGCCCAAATAGAAACAACGGATAGGTTATCTGCCATTCCCGGAAGTAAGAGTTCATTTTCAGCGCTTTGCAATAAGCGAAAATAAACGACACCCTGGTTATTTGCATGAACCCATAAAAAGCCCTCTTCATCCAGGTAAATATCCTTTGGTTCAATCGGGGTATTTCCAGTTTCCGGGATGTTTAATGGTCCGGAAAAAAGTTGATTTTCCAGGTCAAAAAGCCAGAGCCCTTTTTCAAGTGCCGAAATCAACAGGTATTTTTCATCTAGCTTTACCAGGCTCCAAATCGCAAAATTTGTTTGGCCTTTCGGCGAAAGCCAATTGATCAACTCACCTGAAGACAAATCATATTTTCCGAGTCCTTTGCCGGAAGCCAGCCACGCGACCGAATCATTTTGAATATGGGCCCCATTGACTTGTACTGAATCGAGCAGGTCTATTCTTTTTTCAAAATCTGCCGACTGGGTATTCTCCGGTAACTGAAAAATTTCTATTCCGTACTCCCGCATCCAGGGGCAGGCAATCAGTTTGTGCAGGTGTCCGCTCTGATCTGAGAGCGTGCCAAACCGAATTCCCAAAGACGACCCGAGCTGCCTGTACGTACCCTCTGAAATCTGGTAAGCCCATAAAAAGTCGTTGGCGTTCAGCCAGATCACGCCAGACTGTTTGTCGAGGCCGATTATATGATAACCATCGCCAGCCTTTTCGCCGGAAGGCAGAATCAATTTAATAGATTCAAAATTGTTATGTCCCCGATCGTAACGCACCAAAAAGGTCAGTGTGGTAAACCAGATATCGCCCTGTTTATCCTCAAAAAAAGAAGATTGGATGGCATCCTCCGGCAATTGTCCTTCGCCTGTTCCTGCCTGGTAAGTGATTACCTCCAATCCATCAAAACGGCTTAGGCCAAAGTAGGAGCCGATCCATACAAAACCCCGGGAGTCCTTATACAGAAAGGAGTTGTATTGGTTGGATGCAAGGCCTTCGGCTGCAGTCAATCGTTCAAAACCTGCAATTTGGTATTGTGCAGTCAGACGAAGCGCACAGGAGAACACAAGCAATAAACAAAATGTTATTGCGAGCGACTTATTCCTGAGCACTACAATCCGGTTCATCAGGGGATAGCATTTTAATTACTAAAAATCATCCAGGGTTTGGGAGCTATTCACAAAGAAATATTGATCCTTTATTTCATTTTTCGGATCCAGAATTTGCCGGAGTCGCTCTGCTCCGACCATACCGGTTTTAAAGCGGTTTTCACTGACTTCGGCCAGATAGCTTTTGCCTTTACCCGATTTAATAATTACCCTTGTCCGGAAATACGTAATAAAAGTCTGTTTAAACAAGGCAGAAAATTGCTTGCTGAAAAGTCCAAAAATGGCTGAAAAGAACTGGAAAAAGCCATAAGCGATTTTCAGGGATGCCCCATTATAATTAATCACGGCTGCGGCAACAGGACCTGGAATAACCGCAGCTTCACTAATCCCAGTTTGGATGGTGCGTTCTAATATCTCATCGCCAGGCGCTAATTCACCCATAATGCCCCAAAAAGGCGGACAAGGCACTCCAAGTAATACATGGGGTGCATTTTCGGTATAAACAGTTTGGCTGCTGGCGCGTAGTCCGCCATTGCCTTCTACAATTGCAGCATCATCAATACAGGCTGTATCTGCCCCTGTCATAACCCGTTCTGCCTTTAGTGTTCTTGTTTGCCCGTATGGGATTAATCTGAAATAGAGATGTTCGAGAACAACCATGGCACCGGAGATAAAAACCCCTTCCGAATTTTGGCACTGCATCGATAAGGACATCGCATCAAAGTAGGCGAAATCAAAACTACTATCAATGTCCAGGTCATTTATACTGAAAGACACTTCCGAGATCCCTCGCCTACGCACATTCAAACAAGTTTGATTGTTTAAAACAATATCCGATATCCACCAGGACACCGGAGTGTTCGGTGGCGGATTAATTTGATTAGGATTTCCGGAAGGTGGTTGGACTTCCAAAAAAAGCATATCTGTTTGCGGATCAATAGTAAATACATCTGCAGGCGTTCTGTAGAGGACTTTCCAAATGGAAAACTGGTCAGTTCGGTTAGGCTTGCGGGTAAAGGCCAATCCGGTAACGTGGTATTCATCCGGATCAAATGGGCTTCCATCCGGATAAACCAGTGTATCCAGATCAACATAAAGATCCTGCCTTTTGGAATGAATAAGTCCGCGGAGATAGTCGGAAGAATACTTCAGTTTTGGTTCCATGATAATACAATGAAGGGGTAAAGAAATAGGTGCTATCAGGGAATGAGGTGTTTGGTACCGGGCGGCATCTAGTTTTTACGCCCCAGGTATTTATTCACCGCTTCCACTGCATTGTTTACCTGTAATTTTTTATAAATCCGATGTATCGTTTGTCGCACAGTGCCCACTGTAACTGCCGGAATCAGTGCTTGCGCAATCTCCTTGTACAGCAGGCCTTTGGAAAGCAACTCCAACACTTCTGTTTCCCGGTCGCTCAGTTTTTCAATCAGGCTGTTTCGTTGTTTTTCCGGTCTAAAGCTTTTTAGCACCTTTCGCGCAATTTCCATGGTCATGGGAGAGCCTCCATGCTGTACTTCCCGGATGGCATCCAGAATATCCAGATGCGAGTCATTTTTGAGGACATATCCACTGGCCCCTGCCTGTAGCGCATCAAATATTTTTCCGTCCTCCATAAAAACCGTAAACATGACAAATTCGATGTTTGGGCATTCCTGTCGGATTCGCACCATGGCTTCGATACCTGACATGCCGGGCAGGCCTATATCCATTAAAACTACATCTGGTCGGCTGGCAATTATCCCCGGCACGGCCTCCTCTCCTCGTTCGAAAGAATCGAGGCAAAGGAGGTCGGGACTCGCATTGATCCGCCTTACTTGTATTTCCCGGATCTCTTTTTGATCCTCTACAACTACTACTCGAATCATGCCGGGTTTTTTGGGGTTATGAATCAAAACAGGAATAACTCCCGTTTTGTCTAATTCAAAAATACAAAACAAAGGCACGTGGCGCTTGCTAACTATTGTTGACAAAATCATCTTTTTAGCGAAAATTCGCTAAAAAACAACCCCAACCCTTTACTTTCTCCCTTCCAGCCTGTATTTTTGTTAGCGAATTTTCGCTAATCCATTCAAACAGATCCATACCATGTCCGACACGCTCGTAAAAACCAGTCCACTTAAAGGAGGTGAATTCCTCATAAAGGAAAGCAGTCCTGCCGCCACTTTCGTACCGGAAGAGATGAATGAAGAACAGCAGATGATCCATTCCATGGTGAAGGATTTTATGCAGAATTCTATTTATCCCAATCTGAACAAGATTGAAAAACAGGAAAATAACATCGCGGCAACTATCCTGGAGCAATCAGCAGAACTCGGATTATTGGGTACACACATGCCCGAATCTTATGGAGGTATGGCGCTGGATACCAATACCAACACGATTATATGCGATGTACTCGGGCCTGCAGGTTCCTGGACTGTTACCTATGCAGCGCATACTGGTATCGGGATGCTGCCCATCCTGTATTTTGGAACTGAAGCACAAAAGGAAAAATTTCTTCCCCGGCTTATTCTGGGTGAATTGAAAGCCTCTTATTGCTTGACAGAACCTTCTTCCGGTTCGGATGCGCTTTCCGCGAAAACACGGGCAGATCTCAGTGCCGATGGCAAGTTTTATATTCTGAACGGCCAAAAGATGTGGATTACCAACTCGGGCTTTGCCGATGTTTTCATAGTTTTTGCCCAGGTGGACGGAGATAAATTTACCGGTTTTATAGTGGAAGGTCCGGCAGAAGGACTTACCCTTGGGGCGGAGGAACTCAAGCTCGGAATTAAGGGCTCTTCTACCCGCCAGGTTTTCTTTGAAAACTTAAAGGTGCCTGTGGAAAATGTGTTGGGCGAAATCGGAAAAGGGCATCACATTGCGTTCAATGCGCTAAACACCGGCCGATTCAAACTTTGCGCCCTTTGCGTAGGAGGATCTAAGGAAAGCATTAACACGGCCGTTGCTTACGCCAAAGAGCGGATTCAATTCAAAGTACCGATTGCTTCTTTTAGTGCCATTCAGCACAAGCTTGCAGAACAGGCTATTCGCGTTTTTGCGGCAGAGAGTGCCCTGTATCGCACCAGCCAACTTATTCAGCAAAAAGCAGAGCACTTAAAGGAAGAGGGTGTTTCGTTTGGAGAAGCAAAACTGAGAGCAGCGGAAGAATATGCCATTGAATGCGCCATATTGAAAGTAGCTGGTTCGGAGGCACTCGATTTTGTTGTGGATGAGACCCTGCAAATACACGGAGGCATGGGCTATTCGGAAGAAGGAACAGCAGCACGAGCTTATCGGGATGCACGGATTAACCGGATTTACGAAGGCACGAATGAGATCAACCGCCTGCTGAGTGTGGATATGTTGTTCAAACGGGCGCTAAAAGGAGATCTGGATATTGTCGGCCCCGCTTGGGAAGTTCAAAAAGAATTGGCCTCCATGCCTACTTTTGAAAAAGCAGATGGTCCTTACGCTGCCGAATACAAAGCAGTAAAAGAATTTAAAAAAGTGATTCTGATGACGGCAGGTGCTGCGGCAAAACTCCAAATGGAAGGGCAGCTAAACCTGAAAGAGGAGCAGGAAATCGTAATGAATGTAGCCGACATGATGATCGATTGTTTTGTGGCTGAATCTTTATTACTGCGTGTACACAAACTAAATGAACTCAATAAACCGGCTTCACAGGAAGTGTATGATGCCATCCTGCATGTATTCCTGAATGATGCTACCATGCGCATTTTAAAAAATGGAAGTGATGCCCTGGCGTCCTTTGCAGAAGGCGATCTGCTGCGAGCGATGTTGATGGGCCTAAAGCGTTTCACCAAATACCCGGCAGTAAATGTTCGGAACAAACGCCGGCAGATAGCCAAGTATCTGATCGATGCGAATGGGTATAAATTCTGATTTTTGATTTTTGAATACCAAAAAAAAAGAGGCTGCTCCGACTCAGGAGACAGCCTCTTTTTTTTTCGCGAAAGGCAGCCTCAAAAGCCTTTTTTGCCCAGGCCATTTGCGCCTATCCTATCCAATCCCCCCCGAAAAGCCCTGGCTTTCCTGTGCATGCGGCCTAATGCGACAAAATTTACAGCATTTGCAACCCCAGCAAAAGCCCGGCATTCTTTCTGCAAATAAATTTGGGTTACCAAAAACATTCATCAGTACAATTAACTCACACCCTCAGCTAAACCCATTATTATGAAGAAAGCACTAAAGTATTTAGGCATTACTCTTGGAGGCATCATTCTGATTTTACTCTGCCTCGCCCTTTTTGTCAGCATCAAAGGAATCCCTACCTACGAACCGCAGGTGCCGGAAGTTAGCATCCAATCAGATAGCATGAGTATCGCCAATGGCAAACGGTTGGTTACCATGATCTGTGCCGGCTGCCATTTAAACGAAAACCGTCAACTTGCCGGTGGATATCTGGAAGACATCCCTACCGCATTTGGAAAGGTATGGTCTCAAAATATTACCCGACATGAGACCGAAGGACTTGGTCGCTACTCAGATGGCCAGTTGATGTACCTTTTGCGTACAGGTGTCAAAAAGGACGGCAATTTCTGTCCACCCTGGATGCCCTCTTTTCCCTTGATGGGAGATGAAGATTTAGAGGATATTATCGCTTTTCTCCGGTCAGATGATCCGATGACTGCACCATCTGATAAGGCTCAACCTGCGCCACAGCCATCTTTTTTGGTAAAAGCACTAAGCTATGTGGCTTTCAAACCACTACCCTATCCGGAAAAAGAAATTGTAGCTCCGCCACCAAGCGATCAGCTAGCCTATGGAAAATATCTGATGAACGGCCTAATCGGATGTTATGAATGCCATTCTGCTGATTTTAAGTCTAATGTTGCCCTCACGCCGGAAAGTTCAGTCGGCTACTATGGCGGCGGAAACCCATTAATTGGTCCCGATGGGGAAATCGTTCCATCAGCAAACCTGACGCCCCATGAATCAGGTCTTAAAGGTTGGACCCGGGATCAGTTTGAAGCGGCTGTCCGATCTGGCAAAAAACCGGATGGTGGCACACTTAATCCGGCAATGCCCCCACACCCCATGCTAACGGATGAAGAGATCGATGCCATGTGGGCATTTATCCAAACCGTTCCGCCAATCGATCATGTGGTCGATCGATATACCCCGGAATAAGATTAAATAATAAAGCATTTTTTTAAAAAAACACTCAAAACAAACTTAAAATGACTAGTCAGGAAAGTTCTAATCAAATTCAAAATATCATTGTCGTTGGATTAGCAATCGGAGCTATTTTGGGTATGGGAGGCTCTATGGTTAAAGATCCTAACATGCAGACTTTATTATATGAAATAAGCAGTCTGGGCCTGGTAGTAGCCACCGTTTTATGTTTCGGTAAATACTATCGGGAACAGGCGGAATTGGTAGCCGCAGGCTTTTTGATTTTTGCAATGGGAGAAACAGCCATGTCAGTCGGAACCCAAGAAGCATTTGGAGCAGGTATGGCCTTGTATGTGCCCGCCCTGTTATTAATCAGTTATCCAAATAAGTTCCCACTGCTCGTGCGAATTACGGGTGGACTGGCTTCTATTCCATTTGCGATTGCGGCATTTAAAATTATGATGGGAGAGGATGTTCCATCCACTTCCCTATTCCCTTCAATAGGCTATGGGCTATTTACAGTAACCATCATTGGCTGGATCTGGACGATTCTGCGGAAGCCTAAATAGTTTTACAAACTACTTCCGCTGGAGTTTAAGAGGCTGTTCCAAAAAAAATTGGGGCGGCCTCTTTTTTAGTGGGTTAGTGATCTAAGAATTGGGGTCTATGCCTTTGGCTTGGTCTAGCTTGCCTGTTGGCTTTGCGGTCTAAGGGCTGCGCCCGGTCGAGGGTCGATTAGGGCTTTTAGCCCTTTTTGTCTATTCGGCTGCGCCGGTTGGGTCTATTGCCTTCGGCTTTGGTCTATTGGCGTTTCTTTCGTTTGAAAAAACTTCACTAAGAATTAAAAATTAT
>JAGQWR010000108.1:0-6422 GCA_020437105.1 Saprospiraceae bacterium | reverse complement strand
AAATTTTGGCCTGGTCTATTCGGCTGCGCCGGTTGGGTCTATTGCCTTTGGCTTTGGTCTATAGTTCGCTGCGCGAAGGTTTGATGCGTTTGAGTCGTTTAGAACGTGGGGTTACATTAAAAATTACGCATTCAAAATTCAAACTTCAGAATTCTTTTCACCTGGCACAGCGCACACAATTTTCGCTTTGCGGCATTAAGAGCAAGCGTTGCATCGGAATCGGTTGGTTGTTTGCATCTGGCACATAAGCCGAAGCCTGGCTCTCCAATTTGTTTTTCCATATACTTTAGGGCATGTAACTTCTCTTTTGCTTTGCGCAAAGCAGCATCAGCTACTCCTTTATTATTGATGGCATCCATTCTGGAAATCCGTCCGATGGCATTCTCCGGGGAGATTGGCTGGCTCATTTCTTCATAACCAACTATCGCTTTCTCCGTTTTCTCAATCGCAGTCCGGATATTCACGCTGAGTTCTTTTAGCTCGTCTTCTGTCATTTACTTTGTTTTTGCAACTACTAACTAATCCTTCCCCATCCCTTAAGCGCCGGACCATACTTCTCCAGGAATTTTTTGGTATTAACGTTTGCCGGATGTTCAAGCCCGGGGTCTTTCTCCAGGATTCTAATAGCCAACTCACGGGCCGTTTGCAAGATACGCCCATCGCGGGCCAGGTCGGCAATTCGCAAGTTTAAATCTCCACTTTGTTGGGTACCCAGAATATTGCCCGGACCGCGGAGTCGGAGATCAGCTTCTGCGATTTCAAAACCATTATTAGTCTGTACCATTGTTTGGATACGTTCCCGTCCTTCTGAGCTCAACTTATTTCCGGTCAGGAGAATACAAAAAGATTGTTCGGCACCCCGGCCGACCCGCCCCCGCAACTGGTGTAATTGTGAGAGTCCGAAACGCTCGGTATTTTCAATTACCATTACAGAGGCATTGGGCACATTCACGCCGACTTCGATAACGGTGGTAGCGACCATAATTTGGGTTTCGCCCTTTACAAATCGCTGCATTTCAAAGTCCTTATCAGCCGTTTTCATTCGTCCGTGCAGGATACTGATTTGATATTCCGGACGGGGAAATTCCCGGCTCAATGCTTCATAGCCTTCTTCCAGGTTTTGAAGATCCAGTTTTTCAGATTCTTCTATCAGCGGATATACAACATAAATTTGCCTGCCTTTGGCAATTTCAGTACGCATAAACCCAATCACCCGCATGCGATGTGCTTCTGTGCGATGCTGGGTTGTGATCGGAATCCGGCCAGGTGGTAGCTCATCAATAACTGAAACATCCAGATCACCATATAAGGTCATTGCCAGCGTACGCGGAATCGGGGTAGCTGTCATAACCAATACATGAGGCGGATAAGGTTTATTTTTTTTCCAGAGGCTGGCTCGCTGTTTTACGCCAAAGCGATGCTGCTCATCAGTGATGGCGAGTCCGAGATTTTTAAATACGACCGGGTCTTCAATGAGGGCATGGGTGCCGATTAGAATATGGATTTCGCCAGCTTCGAGGGCTTCGAGTAAAACACGTCTTTTTTTGCCTTTGATACTGCCGGATAAAAATCCAACTTGCAGATCCATCCCTTCCAGATATTCAGAAATGGATAAATAGTGTTGCTGGGCCAGGATTTCGGTAGGTGCCATCATGGCGGCCTGAAACCCATTATCGATGGCAATGAGCATACACATCAAACCTACCATGGTCTTACCACTCCCGACATCTCCTTGCAGAAGTCGGTTCATTTGCTTGCCCGACCCCATATCCCGCCTAATTTCCTTAATGACCCGTTTTTGGGCCCCGGTTAGTTCAAAGGGAATGCGCTCCTGATAATATTCATAGAAATTGGCACCGACCTGCGTGAAGGGATACCCAATGACAGCCTGTTGTCGTCGAAATTTGAGTTGGAGCAAGCGCAGTTGAAGGAAGAAAAGTTCTTCAAATTTCAGGCGATTTCGGGCAGCATCCAGTTGATTTTGATCTTCCGGAAAATGTATGCGTTTGAGGGCGTCAAAACGACTGACGAGCTTCATTTTTCGCACCAGGTAATCCGGTAAATTTTCCGGAACATCAGCTGACTGTACTTTTTCCAGCAGGCCTTCCATAAGGCGTCGGCGCATTTTAACATCCAGCCCTTTGGCGTTCAATTTTTCTGTACTGGGGTAAACGGGCGCAAAGGTAGAAGCCGGATCCTGGGATTCGGATTTGGGCTCCTCCATTTCCGGATGCGCAATATTTAAGGTACTGCCAAAAGCTGTAACCCGGCCATAAAGAATGTACTCTTTCCCGACCTGCAAACTATTCTGAATCCAGTGTGCGCCTTTAAACCAGACCAATTCAATTACACCACTATCATCCCGAAACCGGCCAACCAGCCGCCGCTTTCGGCCATCACCAACCTGGTCCAGCCGACGCAAAATACCGCGTAGTTGGACCTCCCCACTCTCCGGAGTCAAATCCCGTATTCGATGGAAAACCGTACGATCTACATAACGAAACGGATACTGCTGCAACAAATCCCGAAACGTACGAATCCCCAGTTCTGACCGAAGCAATTCTGCCCGGCCAGGACCTACTCCTTTCAAATACTCAATCGAACTATCCAATAAATTCTTATCCATCGGAACTTTCTAAATATTGCTGCGTTTGATGCAAGGACAAAAATAGTGTTTTGGAATGAGTTGGCAGGCTATTGCCTGGTCGAAGGTCGAGGGTCTGGTACAGTCCCATAAATACGATTCAAACGCGTTAAACGATTCAAACGCATTAAACCTTCGCGTAGCGAACAAAACAAACGAATCTATATCTTTGCAGCATGGAAAGTAAAAGGCAAAAGCAGGTTGGAGAATTGATCCGTCGAAATATGGGGATTGTTCTTCAGCAAGAAGGCGGATATATCTATGGGACTGATCCTTTAGTAACGGTTACCACTGTGAAAATGTCGCCAGATATGAGTCAGGCAAAAATCTATCTCAGTGTATATAATATTGATGATAAACAAAACGTCATTCTGGAAATTGACCAGCAACTTACCCGCCTGCGTCAATCCCTGGCGCATCGGGTAAAAAGACATGTCCGACGGATTCCGGAGATTAGTTTTTATCTGGATGACACTCTGGACGAAATGTACCGGCTAAATGCACTTTTCAACCGTATTGGCAGCGAGGAGGAGGAATAAACAAATCTAAGAAGTTGGTATCCCTGCCTGTTCAGTTGTTTTCATCACACTCACTTTTCCGGCCAGACTTTTGGGAATGCGAATCAGGCGCTCTTCCTGGCTGATATCCAAAAAGTCTATATCTATTTGGTTCAGCACAAATTCGGTATCGGGTAAAATCCCCAATTGCCAGAGTTGTGCGGTAATATGCTCATCAATTTGGTGCAGGGCAAAACGTCCGTGTTCCTCCTTTTGCATGGACAGCAGAGAATATTCCGGGCGGATGCCCTTCCGGGGAATAGGTGAACCATGCGGATCCAGACTTGGATATCCTAAGGTCGCTTCCACTTCATCGAGTAAATCTTCTGAAAGCAGGTGCTCAAATCGTTCTGCCTCTTCATGGATATTATCGGTATCTATTCCCAACTGATCCACCAGATAGGTTTCCCAAAGTCGGTGTGCGCGTACGAGTCTGTTGGCTTGTTTTTTCCCTTCCGGTGTGAGGTGCAGTTCTTCTTTTTCCAGTAAGCCTTTACGGCGAAGGATGTTTTTTAGTCTGGCATAAGTACGTTCGGAAAAACCCAATAGTTCTTTTAGGCGGGTCTCCGAAAGCTTCTCCCGTTGTTCCAGTTTCAGAGCCTGTTTGAGGAAATCTTCTCGCCTGATTCGTTGTTGTAAACGGGTTTTTCGCAACCACTGAAAAAGCAACCCTTTTTGTGGGGCAAAAAACACTGCAATTAAATAAAATAAGGTTGCTACGACTGCCATGGCCGGACCGGGAGTCGTTTCTAAAACAATGGCAAAATATAACCCCAGAATAGCGGAGATCAAGCCAAGAAATCCGGCAATGCCCAATACCCAGGGCAATCGGTCAACCAGCAGGAGAGCCGTTGCAGCCGGAGTAATCAACATGGCTACTACTAAAATCACTCCAACGGTTTGCAAGGCTGCCACAACAGCAAAAGAAAGCAGTAGCATCAGAAAATAATGCATCCGCTCTACCCGAAAGCCCATGGTTTTGGCAATAATCGGTTGAAACGTACTAACGAATAAGGGGCGATAAAGCAAGATAATACTGTATAATACAAAGAGGGTCACAGCTCCTGACAGGTAAAGATCCTGATTGCCTACACCGAGTACACTGCCAAACAGAAAATCCTTTAGATCCAGGTGTACGCCTTCAGTACGACTTATCCAGGAAATCCCCATAACGCCGATAGAAAACATCGCCGTAAATACAATACCTATAGCTGCGTCGTTCTTGGTTTTAACTTTTTGCTGAATCCAGGTAATCAGGATGGCTGCAAATAATCCGGCAATCACAGAACCTGCAAAAAAACCGAGGACAGAATATCCGGCAATCATAAATGCAAAAACTACACCGGGAAGAATCGCATGTGAAAGCGCATCCCCAATCAGGGCCATATTTCGCAAAACAATAAAACAACCTAATACCCCACAGGTTAATCCAACCAAGGTAGAAGCAATAAGGGCACGCAAGGCCCACTCCTGCTGAAAAACTTGTAGTACAGTATCCATTGACATTGAGCTTTCGACAAAGTTAAACAATTTTTTAGACTAATCTAAAAGTTCTGTTTATTTTTCCCGCCTTGTTTTGTAATTTGACACTTGTTACTATTAATTCTTATGTTCTAATTTTTAAGTTTTAATGGTATATCGGAAGGTCGAAGGTCGAAGGTCTAAGGTCGAAGGTCGAAGGTCGAATGTAGAAAGTCGCACTCAAACCACTCCTGATAACTATTGGGACAAACTCAAACTCCCCCGATAGCTATCGGGGCAAACTCAAACTCAAACTCAAACTATCTATAGTATCAATGGTTAGGTCTTTAGATTTTAATTAAAAATTCAGCATTAAAAATTCCTATTCCAATGCTCCAATACCGGGATACCCAATTGACCATATTTGAAAGTGCTCTTTTTCGCACAACCAGCACCTTGTTTCAATCGCCGGATATGTTGCTCCTGGTTGACCCAACCTGGTTGCCTCAGGAAATTGTTGCCATAAAAAATGAGGTTGACCTCATTCGCGGGAAGCGCCCTCTTTACCTGCTATTCACCCACTCCGATTACGACCACATCATTGCCTGGAAAGCCTTCCCGGATGCCATAACCATTGCCAGCCAGGCATTTATTGACAATCCCGAAAAAGAGAAACAGCTGAATCAAATCCGAAAATTTGACGATGAGAATTATATAACACGTCCCTACCCTATTGCCTATCCAGTGATAGATATAGCTATTAATCAAAATGGTCAGCAATTGAAGATAGGCAATACCACCCTGACATTTTACCTGAGTCCCGGCCACAACCTGGATGGTATTTTCACGATTATTGAGCCCCATGGGATTTGGATAGCAGGCGATTATCTCAGCAATATCGAATTTCCATACATATACCATTCCTCTATTGCCTATGAAGACCTACTCCAAAAAGTAGATACCTTTCTGGAAAAACACACTTTCCGGATATTGGTACCCGGTCATGGAGACCACTGCACTGAACCGACTGAAATTCGCAGACGCGCAAAAAACGATCTGGCTTATATACAGCGACTCCGGGAAGCGATTGCCCGTGGTGAAACACCCGAACCGGCAAGTCTTTATAAACCAATTCTGTTTCCTCAAATTATGCATCAGTTTCACGAGGGGAATATCCGTTTACTAAAAGAAGAACAGCAGATTCGTTAATATTTTTAAATAATCGCCCCACTTTCTTAACCTTTTGGCACCCAACCTGACAGCAACCTCCGCCCGTCTTTCAAAAAAAACAAACGCTTATGTATCGTTTCCTCCTGTTTATTGCTGTAACACTTTTTAGCCTGAGTAGCTGCCAAAAAGATCCAATTCTTAAGGAACTTCCACAATGTGTGCAAGATTTAGTAAAAGACATTAAAAAAGCGCCCATCACAGATCCGCCAACCAGCCTGTATTCCTACACCTTTGAAGGGGCAACAGTTTACTACATTTCCGGCCCCTGCTGTGATATCTTTAGTACGCTGTATAATGAAGACTGTGAAATTATCTGCCACCCGGATGGCGGCTTCACCGGAGGAGGTGATGGCTTATGCCCGGATTTTCTATCGAAAGCTACCGATGAAAAATTACTGTGGATGGATGGGGCTGAGTAAGCGTGTGGGTTTGGAACAGCTGAACATTAGTAATTGAAGTCTATGCCTTTGGCTTGGTCTAGCTCGCCTGTCGGCTTTGCGGTCTAAGGGCTGCGCCCGGTCTAGGGTCGA
>JAGQWR010000107.1 GCA_020437105.1 Saprospiraceae bacterium | reverse complement strand
GTTTGAGGAAGTTTTAAGTGTACTTCTGTACTCGCCGGATTAGGATATACGCTTGCTTTCTGTACTGGAATTGTGGAAGTACTGACATAGTCATAAACCTCTACCTCCCGACAGCGAGTGTCGCTACCAGACTGATTTTCTATAGTGAGGCAAACTTCATAAATGCCTCCGTTTTCATATTCATAATTGGGATGTGGGTCGATTGAGTTACCCAAGCCATCTCCAAAATCCCAATACCAGGAGTCGGGCAGACCGAAGGATAAATCGGTAAAGGCAACTTCCAGGGTATTGTTCGTATCGACTTCAAAACGGAAGCGGGCCTCTGGCAACAGGTCCAAACCCAAGGTATCACAAGGACTGCCATCCAAGGGGCCAGACCGGAAATTGGGATAGTTGGGCAAGGCACTATCATACAGGACTGGTAGTTGTATATCATGTTGCCGGAAGTCACAATCGGGATAAGGCAGATCAGGACGATGGATAACGCCTAAAGAATAATTGGTGGTGTTTGAGCTAATATAAATTCGTCCGTCAGGTGCTAATTGACTTAAAAAGAATTGAGTCCGAAGCCCTGGTGGTGACTCAAAACCGTCTATATGGCCAATTAAAACCTGAGAGCCAGGAATATCTGCTGCTTCCAAATCAAACTGAAATACATCATGCCAGGCAGAAACATACAAGAATTGGCCATTGGGAGATAGAGCTCCTCCTAATACGATCATCGTATCTGGTACGTTAAATTGTATATGATTGGAGAGAAGGCCCGTGCAGCGGTCGAAGTCGTAGATGTCAAAATGGATACCCTGATTGACATATTTGGCAGAAACTCGAACAAACTTTTTGCCCGCCATTGAAAACATAGTTTGTCCTCCCCCATTAATAACGGGGTAACCAATAATTTGATTTTCTTCTATATGAACTCCGTCAGCATCTATTAAAAAGCGGTAATACTCATTGGTTTCAAACTTTGGCAGCAATATCCACCAATCTCGCCCATTGGCATGTCTTTGTGCTATCACCCTACCATAATCTAATTCGTCATCAATAATTTCTACATTTTTTTCAATAACTCGACCTAAGCCTCCGTTTTTATCCATATCCACCAGACTATAATAGAGTTTATACATTTTATATGGAGCTGTAGTATCTTGATCGGGAGTTGGGGTTATTAAACCATGAACGATGTAGAATAAATTTGCTGCGCCAGGATGCTGGAGTACTAATGCCTCTTGAATAATGGGCAAACCCAAATCTTCCCATTGCTCTGTCCACCAATGCTCATTAAGTCCTGTCCCATCAGCCATTACCTGATGACTGGAATCTCCTACCGCTACTCCATTCGTATAAAACAGTAAGTCGCCTTCTGGTGTACAGATACTGGCATTGGTGATTCGAAATTGTATCGCATGTTCCTGATAAATGGCGATCGGGCCATCTTCAGTAAATTCTAATCGGGTGCCACCCCAGATTAAAACGGAATCTTCTGAGGCTGCTGCAAAACCATTGCCAAACAACCAAATATTATCCTGTTTGCCGTATTCGAATGGGGTTTGGGCAAATCCCTGGGTCAGGGCAAATAATAGTAGAAATGGGAGTAGGTAGCGCATGGGATAATCATTGTTTAACAAAACTTCCAGCCTCAAAAATTGCTCCGGCTCTGGAGATTTGATAAAAATACATTCCATTTGGCAAAGAAGAGACCGGAAACACATGTTCCCGAATACCAGCTACCAATTCAAATTGTTGCACCAATTGACCTTGCGTATTAAATAATTTCCATAAGGTGCCGGCTTTCGCCGTCTGAAGGACTCCTTTCGGAGAATGAGGAAGTTTTAAGCGCACTTCTGTACTCGCCGGATTGGGGAATACCTTAGCTTCCTGTTTTGATACCGTAGATGTCGATACATAACCATACACCTCTACCTCCCGACAACGGGTGTCACTACCAGACTGGTTTTCTACAGCTAGACAGACATTATAGATACCGCCGTTTTCATATTCATAATTGGGATGTGGATCGATAGACGTGCCCAAGGCATCTCCAAAATCCCAGTACCAATTGTCTGGCAGCCCATAGGATAAGTCGGTAAAAGCGACTTCCAGGGTATTGCTGGTATCGACTTCATAGCGGAAGCGAGCTTCAGGCAATAAGTCTAGCCCCAGGGTATCGCAAGGACTGCCATCCAGCGGGCCAGATCGGAAGTTGGGATAGTTGGGCAAGGCACTGTCATACAGTACGGGAAGTTGTATATCATGCTGGCGGAAATCGCAATCGGGATAAGGGAGATCAGGACGATGTATGACGCCTAAAGAATAATTGGTGGTGTTTGAGCTGATATAGATACGGCCATCAGGTGCCAATTGACTTAAAAAAAACTGGGTAGGTAACCCTGCCGGCGATTCAAACCCGTCTTTTTGGCCAATCAAAATTTGGGAGCCAGGAATATCATCAGCTTCCAAATCAAATTGAAATACATCATGCCAGGCGGAAACATACAAAAAACGGCCATTGGGACATAGAGCCCCTCCTAATACGATCATCGTATCTGGTACGTTAAACTGGATATGATTGGAGAGAAGACCAGTACAGCGGTCGAAGTCATATAGATCAACATTAATTCCATCTATTATTTGTTGGGCCATAACCCTTACATATTTTCCTCCATTTTGAGAAAACACACATTGGCCAAGACCAGTTTCATTTGGTATCCCAACGAATTGACTATCTTTCAGCTGAATGCCTTCTTTGTTCAAAAGAATTCGATAATACTCATTACTATCATAGTTTGAAATAACTATCCACCAATCTCTACCATTAGCATGTCTTTGTGCCGTGATTGACCCTAAGTCCAGATCATCATCAATAATTTCTACATTTTTTTCGATAACTCGACCTAATCCTCCGTTTTTATCCATATCAACGAGGGTGTAATACAACTTAAAAGTTCGCGTCTCAGCAGTATCTCCGGGTGGGGGAGTATGAACCAAAGAATGAATTATGTAAAATAAATTTCCTTCCCCAGGGTGCTGTAAAACCATGGCACCCTGTACAATAGTATACCCTATATCAATAAACTGCTCGGTCCACCAATGTTCATTGAGACCAGTACCATCTAGCATCACCTGATGGCTTGAGTCACCTATCTCCATTCCATTCGTATAAAACAACAAATCCCCTTCCGGTGTACAGATACTGGCATTGGTGATTCGAAATCGAATAGCATGTTCCTGATAAAGGGCGATCGGGCCATCTTCGGTAAATTCCAATCGGGTACCGCCGCCAATAAGAACAGAATCTTCCGAAGCTCCCGAAATACTACTTCCAAACAACCAAACATTATCTTGTTTGCCATACTCGAATGGGGTTTGGGCGAGTAAGCATGTTGGGAGGAGGACAAGTAGTATAGGGAGTAGCTGGCGCATGTAGAAATTATTTTTTTATAAACGATCCAGTTTGAATAAGCTCATTTCCTCTCGCTTGGATCCGATAAAAATACACCCCACTCCCCAAGGAAGAAATCGGAAATACATGCTCCCGAATCCCGGCTACCAACTCGACTTGTTGCACCAATCGGCCCTGTATATCATACAGTTTCCAGACAGTACCCAATTGCGCTGTTTGAGGAAGTTTTAAGTGTACTT
>JAGQWR010000106.1 GCA_020437105.1 Saprospiraceae bacterium | reverse complement strand
CCAAACCACTTCGTGCCGGGTATAGTATGAAATTTGGAGTCGTTCGCTCCAAAAGCAATTCCCGAACAAGCTCATAATTTTCGATCAGCAGGTCTTAGCCCCGAATCAAAACGGATTGGGTATAAATACCAGGATATAATGGTGAGGAGGAGCAGTAATGCCGGTCCAAAAAGTGTAATGGAATTGTCTTTTATTATTAAATGAGAAATTATTGCACCCGACATGGTAAAGAAGAAGCCTGCATAGGCCCATTCTTTTAATAATGGGAATTTAGGCGGGAGAATGGCTATAACACCCAGGATTTTCCAAGTTCCAATTATGGTCATTAAATAAAGCGGGTAGCCTAACTTTGTAAAGTTTTGGACTTCCTCTTCCATTTTTATCAATTGAACGATGCCCGTTGATGTCATGCCGAGGGCCAGCCAAATAGTCGCTACCCAATAAATTATTTTATTGCGTTTTGTGGGTGTCATGCTTTTTAGTTTAAATTTTTTGCGACTTCCTGTAATTTATTGTGTGCCATATTAATGCCTTGTACAAAAGGTAATTTTAAATTTTCGTCTCTCCTTGAAACGGATTCATAGATTACTTTTTTATGAAGCTGGCTTTTATCGTCCGTTAGTTTTTCAAATTCCAGAATTTCAAGCTGCACACCAAATGACATGTATTCCATTTCAAATGTTCGTATGATTTTTTGATTTGGAATAAATTCGTGAATTACACCATTAAACCCGTATTTATTTCCCTTTGGGTCAGTTGTTTCAAATTGATAACTTCCATGCTTTTTGCTTTCAAGCTTTAATACTTTCGTTCCCATCCATTGCTCGACAAATTCCGGTACTACGTATGCTTTAAAAAGTAATTCTACAGGCAGGTCAAATTCCCGTGTTATTAGGATCTCCTGCTTGTCATTTTCTGCCTTGACTTTAGTTTTAAATTCCATAGTGACTTATTTCCTGGATTGTTGTTTTTTCATGAGGGCTTCCAATTTATTAAATCGGTCGTCCCACATTTTCCTGTAGGGCTCAATAAAGTCGGCTACTTCTTTCATCCCTTTTGGGTTTAACTGATAGTAAATTTCCCTCCCTTTTTGTTCCTGTTCCAGTAGTTCACACTCCGTGAGGATTTGTATGTGCTTGGAAATGGTTTGCCTGGAGGAGTCAAAATGCTCAGCTATGGCGGTGGGAGTCATTGTTTGGAGGGCAACCAGTGCAATGATCGACCTTCTCGTAGGGTCGGCTATGGCCTGGAATACGTCTCTTCTTAATTTCATCGTGCAGTTATTTGACTGCAAATATAAATGCAGTTATTTAGCTGCGCAATAGGCGCTTGAAAATTTTCTAAGAAAGATGAATGAAGTTGTATAAAAAGCTACTGCATCTTCCCTGGATTTACCCGAAAGGCTTGGATTTGTTCGTCATTGTTCACGACCAGTATAGTCGAACTTCCATCAGCCATCGCGATACGGGCAAGTTGCTTGGCATCGTAGGGTGCATAAAAGCCACTTTCATCCAGACTCATTGGGGTAAAGCCTGTGCTGCTCCCTTTTAATAATAAACCGATACCGGCATCTGCACGAGTGGTTTCTACCTCCGCGCCGTAGTTATTTCCGGCTAACAGTAAATCCTGTACACCATCCCCGTCAAAGTCTCCGGGAAGAATGGAGTTTGTTGGAGCCATTTGTGCTTCTTTGGGTAATACCTCTATTCGGAATGATCCGCCTTCGTTCCAAAGGATTACACTTTCAAAAAGTTGGGCTTCGTAATGCAAGGCAGACTCCAGTTGCTGTTGGCCATAAATGTCCTCGAGATTGGCATCTGCATAGGATTCAAATGTCGGAAATTTACTTTTGATGAAGGGCATCTGCTCCGACGAACAGGTGCGTCCACGGACAGGAAAATACGTATCGTCAATTTTTTTGGCTAACACCACATCAAAAGTGCCGTTATTATCAAAATCGGCGCAATACACGAGCAATGGCTTTTTCTCAGAAGCCGAAAATTTATAATTCCGTCCCAGATTTCCTGCTACAAGATCCTGATCTCCATCACCGTCCAAATCAACTGCTTCTACACAATCCCACCAGCCTTTCGTTTGCTCTAATCCGTAATTCGGACTCACCCACGCCAGTCGGCCGTTTTGGTTTTCAAAGAGTTCAATACCCAGCCATTCACCCGTCACGATCAGATCCATTTGTCCGTCGCCGCTGAAATCGCTCCAGGTAGCATCTGTGACCATTCCCAGAAGGGAAAGAGCCGGAGCCAATTCATCTGTTTTATTTGAAAACTTGCCGCCTTCATTGATCAGAATAAAACTCTCTGCCGGGAATGGATACTTATTGGGAACCACCCGACCTCCTACAAATAAATCAAGATCCCCATCCTGGTCCAGGTCAGTAGCCCTGACACAGCTTCCGCTGGATGTAATGACTGGCAATCGGCCGGATGTGGCCGCAAAATTACCTGCACCATCATTTAGGTATAAACGATCCTGATAATTAGGATCTCCTTCCGGGAATTCCATGCCACCACTTACTACGTACAGGTCAAGGTCATTGTCTCCGTCTGCATCAAAAAATAAAGCGCCCATATCTTCATACTCACGGTCTTTCTCGAATGCGGTTACCTGCTTTTGAGTAAAGGTTGAATTGGCTCCCTGGATGTATAATCCGGCTGTTTGCTGATGCGCACCTCCGACAAAAAAGTCTTCCAGACCATCACCGTTCACATCTCCAACTGCTACGGTGGGTCCGTTTTTTGATTGCCGGTGGGGCAGCAATATTTGTACGGCAAAGTCATCATACTCATTTTCGTGATGCACAAATGGTACATCAAACAACTGCTTGCTTTGGTCAACAAAAAAATCGGAATGTACTTTTGGTTTCCGTTCGTAAGCCTGCGCACTGCTGGCACTTATTTCAAGTCGTTGATTGGCAGCAACCTGCTTTACGATGCTGCGGGTCTGGTTTGGCCATAGCACCTCTACCTGGGCTACCGTAGTTTGTGCCCCTAATCCGAAATGAGCGATTCCCTCGCTCCGGGAATGATAACCACGGGTAGTCAATAATTCAGCGGATTGTAAAATGGCTCCGCTTTCGTCCAACAATTGGATTACCGCATTTTCGGCATGGACTTTCTCTGTTCCTTTTAGTGCTATTTGTAACCAATTTCTACCTGTTTTATTTGCCTGGTTTTCATAGACAAAAGCCAGGTCGTTTACATTGTTAATGACCATGTCAAGGTCGCCGTCCAGATCAAGGTCCACTGCAGTAGAACCGTTGGAGAAGGAAGGTGAATCGATGCCCCAATCGGTGGAAACATCTGTAAAGGTGAGGTTGCCATTATTGTGAAAAACGTAATTCGGGATTTTCTTGGAAGGAATCAAGGGCGCAACATCCGAAAATCGAATGGGCCCGTCTGTTACCTGGCGCAGGCTGTCAATTCGCGCTTTATGATCTCGCTCCGTGACATCCCGTTTGATGCCGTTGGTTACAAAAAGATCCTTTTGGCCATCGTTATCAAAATCGGCGAGCAGCGGACTCCAACTCCAGTCGGTTTTGGTAACCCCGGCCATCTGACCGATCTCCCGAAAACTGGCGTTCCCATTGTTGAGGTGCAGCATATTGTGCATATACTGCCGATTATAGCCCCATTCAACAGACTGGAAAAAGGCACTGGGATCAACCATTTCCATACTGGTTTTACTCCGCTTGTAATCTGCAGGAAGCATATCCAATACGAATAAATCCTGAAGACCATCATTGTTGATGTCACCGGCATCCGAGCCCATACTATAAAAAGAGGTATGCTTGAAATAGTCGTTTCGACCCTCTTTAAAGGTACCGTCCTGCTGATTGATATAAAGATAATCGGGCGTCATAAAGTCGTTGGCGATATAGATATCTGTCCAACCATCCTGATTTACATCGAATGTTAATACACTTAATCCAAAGGCAAAATCCGATAGAATACCAGCTTCTGTGGTGACTTCAGTAAAATGCGCATTATCGTTTCGGTATAGTTTGTCGTAGCCATTAAACTGTCGAAGATCCTTACTGGCATGAATTTGATCCAGCGGAGAAACCTGAGCGGTGAATTTGAAATCTACCGGCGTATTCACCAGGTACATATCCAAATCGCCGTCTTTGTCGTAGTCGAAAAAGCTGGCTTGTATCGAGTTACTAATATCTGCCAGGCCGTATTCCTGGCCGCTTTCGCGGAATGTACCATCACCATTGTTGATGTAGAGTAAATTGCGTTTCATCCGCTGGTCGGTAAACCAGCCCGATTTACACAAATAGATGTCCAGCCAGCCGTCGTTATTTACATCGGCCATACTTACGCCCGTTGAAAATCCCTGTGAGTCACTCAAGCCGGCAGCAGCAGTCACATCTTCAAATTTCAAATCACCCTTATTGAAATAGCAGCGGTTTTCGCCAATATTGGAAACAAAGAAAAGATCGGGCAGGCCATCATTATTGAGGTCACCGGATGCCACTCCTGCTCCGGTATAGAGGTGCATGAATCGGTAATAATTTAGCGTGTCACTCTCTTCAATCAAGTTTACGAAGTCAATTCCGGAGCTTTCAGAGGAAACGAGTTTAAATAAGGGCTCTTCCATCGTGCGAACCTCCGTAGATTCACCCGGACTGTCGGACTTGCCGCAGGAAAAGAATGTCAATAAAAATAAAATCGTGAAAAACGGGAGTGTATTAGATAGTGACATTTTTAATCATTTGTTCAAAGATACAGCTTCAATCAAAATATAGGGTGTCTCTGAAATTCATACTATATTGATCCGGTGAATTTGATCCAAAAACATACCAAACTTTTAAAAGAAGAAGCCAATCGATTGGGTTTTGCCTTTGTCGGTATTTCCAAAGCTGAGTTTATGGAGCCGGAGGCCCAAAGGCTGGAGGCCTGGTTACAACAGGGCTTTCAGGGAAAAATGGGGTATCTGGAGAATCACTTTGATAAACGGGTGGATCCTACAAAACTGGTACCCGGAGCGCGCTCAGTCGTTTCGCTTATGTATAATTATTTTCCCCAAAAAGAACAGGTACATCCGGATGCCCCCAAGCTGGCCCGATATGCTTATGGGGAAGATTATCACTTTGTCGTAAAACACAAACTAAAAGACCTGCTTTACTTTTTGCAGGAGCAGATCGGCGAAGTAGATGGCCGGGTATTTGTTGACAGTGCCCCGGTGCTCGAACGCGATTGGGCTCGACGGAGTGGTACAGGCTGGATCGGAAAAAACACCCTGCTTATAAACCCAAAAGCAGGCTCCTATTTCTTTTTAGCAGAATTGATCATAGACCTGGAACTGGAACCCGACGGCCCCCTGAAGGATTATTGCGGCACCTGTACCCGATGCATAGATGCCTGTCCGACAGATGCGATTGCCGAGGAAGGGTATTTGCTGGATTCCAGTAAATGCATATCTTACCTAACAATTGAATTGCGGGATGCTATTGATGAAAAGTTTGGCCAACAAATGGAAAACTGGATGTTTGGCTGCGACATTTGTCAGGAGGTCTGTCCCTGGAATCGCTTCTCCACCCCGCATGAAGAACCCGCTTTTGAACCCCATCCAAATCTCCTGGACATGAGCCGTACCGACTGGCTCGAATTGACCGAAGAGACCTTTAGAGAGGTCTTTCGTAAATCCGCTGTAAAGCGCACCAAATATGAAGGATTAAAGCGGAATATTTCTTTTTTAGAACAACATAAACCTACATAAACCGGATCTGCCTGATCCCTCCAAAACGCTTAAATCATGACTAAATCCTGGTGGAAGGAAGCCGTTATTTATCAAATTTACCCAAGAAGTTTCCTGGATACAAATGGCGACGGCATTGGTGATTTGCAGGGTATTATCCAAAAACTGGATTATCTGAAAGCGCTTGGCGTGGACGTGCTTTGGCTCAACCCGATCTTCCGGTCGCCTAATGATGATAATGGTTATGACATCAGTGATTATAGGGATATCATGCTCGAATTTGGCAATATGGCCGATTTTGGCCAGTTGCTTGCAGGGGTACATGACCGCGGGATGAAGTTGCTAATGGATCTCGTGGTTAATCATTCCTCCGACGAACATCCCTGGTTTGAAGCCAGTAAAGATCCCGATAGTCCCTACCGCGACTACTACTTCTGGCAAGACCAAAAGCCCAATAACTGGCAGTCAATATTCGGAGGGGATGCCTGGACCTGGAGCGAAGAAGGACAGGGATATTACCTGCACCAATTTACCACCAAACAGCCAGACCTAAACTGGGAAAACCCCAAATTGCGGGAAGAAGTATATGCCTTGATGCGCTTTTGGCTGGACAAGGGCATTGACGGATTTCGAATGGATGTCATCCCTTTTATTTCTAAGGATTTACCTTTTCGGGATGCACCGGAAAATAGCCGGTGGGAAGAGGTATATGCCAATGGTCCGCGCATTCATGAATTTTTGCAGGAAATGTATCGCGAGGCCTTAGCGCCTTATGATGTGATGACAGTAGGCGAAGGCCCCGGTATTACGCCGGATAATATTCTGGAATACGTTGGAGAAGATCGGGGTGAATTAAATATGATTTTCCATTTTGGACACATGTTTCTAGATTTTGGTCCCGGTGGCCGCTTTGATCCCAAACCCTGGAAACTCAGTGAATTGAAGCAGGTGGTACAAGATTGGGATGAGGGAGTAAGTACAAAAGGCTGGATAAATATTTTCCTGGATAATCACGATTTCTCCCGACTGGTTTCCCGCTTTGGAAATGATCAGGAATACCGGGTCGCTTCCGCGAAATTGCTGGCCACTATGATACTCACCTTGCGTGGCACACCCTGTATTTATCAGGGCAGTGAAATTGGTATGACCAATGTGGCATTTCCGGCACTCTCCGATTATCGGGATGTAGAAATTATGAATGCCTGGAAAGCCTGGGATGCGGCGGGTAAGGATTTGGATCAGTTGTTAAAAGCAGTTCACCGACAAGGCCGGGATAATGTAAGAACCCCTATGCAGTGGGATGATACACTTCAGGCCGGCTTTACAAATGGAGAACCCTGGATTGGCGTAAATCCAAACTACCCGGAGATAAATGTTGCCAGAGCGTTAGAGGACCCTTCCAGTATTTACTACTATTACAAGCATTTTCTCCAGTTTAGGAAGGCCCATCCTGTTTTTGTGTATGGCAGCTATGAACCCCTGTTAAGCGATTCTGAAACCTGGTTCGCTTACCGCAGAAAAGATGACAAGGAAGATATTTTGGTGATTCTTAATTTTTCCGATTTTCCGCAGGAATTTCCTTTACCTGATTTACTCCAGGGCAGAGAATGTTTGATCACCAATTATTATGGTCAAAACGGTGATGGGCCATTTAAACCCTGGGAAGGAAGGGTGTTGAGGTGATTCTGTGGTTCAGTGATCCTGTGGTCCTGTGATTCAGTGATTCAGTGATTCAGTGATTCAGTTGGTTAGTGACCTCATTAAGAATTCAAAATTAAGACTTAAGAATTCGAAAGTGGGTTAGTTGGTTAGTTTTTCAGTGAGTTAGTAACCTCATTCAAAATTCAAAATTAAGACTTCAGAATTCGAAAGCTAGTGGTCCTGTGGTTCTGTTGTCCTGTTGTTTTGTGACCTCATTAAGAATTCAAAATTAAGACTTAAGAATTCGAAAGTTAGTGATCCTGTGATCCTGTGAGTTAGCCTCAACTCTCAACTCTCATCTATAACCTATAATCTCTCCCGAAGGGATAAATCATCTCTCAACTAAATCACTTCCTCCAGATAAGGCTCAGTAAGAATCCGGAAATCAAATGCCAGACACCCCACCAGGCGAGTATCATGGCCATGCCACCGATGCCGTCAAAAAAGTTGAAAACGAGGATGAGTCCGAGGCCGGTATTTTGGATGCCGGTTTCGATGCTGATGGCTCTGGAATCTCGTTCGTTGAGGCGGTTTAAGCGAGCAAACCCATATCCCATCGCTAAGGAAAGGCCATTGTGGATCAGGACCAGAAAGAAGACGATAGACAAATACGCTTTGATGTTTTCATAATTCCCGGCAACGGCAAAAACAACAAATCCCAGAAAGATGAGGATGGATAACCAACGCACAGGGCGCTCAATTTTTCGGGTGAATTCAGCAAAATAATGATTAACAGCCATGCCCAGCGCAACAGGAATGAGCACCAACTGAACAATGGTAGAGACCATCCGTTGTGGCTCCACTATTATCTCTGCACGTAAGCTGGCTGTTTCCGGACTCAGGCTGGACCAGAAACTAAATGCCAGGGGCGTTATGATGATAGCTGCCAAAGTCGTGATCGAGGTTAACATAACAGAAAGTGCAGCGTTTCCTTTGGAGAGGTGAACCATAAAATTAGAAACACTTCCACCCGGACAAACAGCAATCAGTATCATGCCCATGGCCAGGCTTGGCATGGGCTTCAAAATAGCAATGAGGATTAGTGTAAGAATGGGAAGCAGCAGATATTCCGAAATCATTCCGACAATAGGCGCCTTGGGTTTCTTAAAGATATTTCGAAAATCTTCCAACTTGATATCCAGGGCCACACCAAACATTAGGAATGCCAGACAAAGGTTGAGAAACAATAATTGTCCTTCATTAAAATTGATTCGTACAAGATCTATGTTTTCCATATAGGGTCCAGGTGGGTTGATGCCTGCACAAAATAGTGGAATTTACCAATTGTGTATCTTTCAGGTCTCTCTTCAAAATTTATGCTATGCGAAAATATATTTTGATTCTACTGCCAGTGTTGTATAGTTGTGTTGCCTCCGGGCAAATGGACCTTTCCACACTGACTGCTACGGTTTTAAACGAACAGGCTTACTTACAGTCCCTTTATCTGGATTTACACCAGAGTCCGGAACTTTCCTTTTATGAATTCAACACAGCCAAACGGATGGCAACGGAAATGGAAGCAATTGGTCTGGAAGTCCATCCCAATATTGGAGGTACGGGAGTAGTCGGCGTATTGCGAAATGGAGGGGGCCCAACAGTGATGATTCGTGCGGATATGGATGCTTTGCCGCTTGTGGAAGATACCGGACTGCCCTATGCAAGTGGGGTTACTACCGAGGATGAATCCGGGAACACGGTTGGCGTAATGCATGCCTGTGGGCATGATATCCACATGAGTGTGTTGATTGGCTCTGCCAGGGTTTTGCAGCAAACAAAAGGAAAATGGCAGGGTACCGTAATTTTTATTGCACAACCCGCGGAAGAACGAAGCGGGGGTGCGAAAGCGATGTTAGCAGATGGACTATTTGAGGACTTTCCGATGGTGGAATACGCTCTGGCACTACACGTAAATTCATCCTTGCCTGCCGGCACTGTCGGGTATTGTCCGGAATACATGATGGCAAATGTGGACATGATGGACATTACTGTTTATGGAGAGGGCGGGCACGGTGCCTATCCGGAAACCACAAAAGATCCGGTCATGCTGGCTTCACGAATTGTTGTCGCCCTACAAACAATTGTCAGCCGGGAAATTTCACCGCTTGAGCCTGCGGTCGTAACCGTTGGTTCGATACATGGAGGATCCAAAGGGAATATCATTCCGGGCGAAGTGAAACTGGAATTGACCATGCGCTCCTATTCGGATTTGGTGAGAAATGAAATCATTGAAAAAATTAAACGCATTTGTAACGGAGTAGCGATGTCGGCGGGCCTTCGGGAAGACCAATATCCTAAAGTGTTTCTGCGGGATGAATACACCCCGGCACTATATAATGATCCGGAATTATCGGAGAAAGTAGTGCATGTATTTAAAGCATTGCATGGTGCTGATCGGGTAATCCGGGTTGGACCAAGTATGGTCGGAGAGGATTTTGGCCGTTATGGTGCTACGGATGAAAAAATTCCGATCATGATGTTTTGGTTAGGCGCAGTGCCACAGGAGCGAATAGACGCTTCCAATCGAGGCGAACTAAAACTGCCTTCCCTGCATTCGGCTCAATTTTATCCTGACTATCAAACCACCATACAAACCGGGGTAGAGAGTATGTCGGCTGCTGTATTGGAATTGATGGGCGCGCTTGAAAAATAGGCTCAGACATTTACTTTCATCGACATAATGGAATCTAAAATGGCTTGTGGGGACGTCGCTTCCGTGAAGGCCGCATCGTCGGCCTGGGCACGTGGTGTTTTTACATGTAATTTCGAGTTGTGATAGGAGTAGTCTGTTTCGTCATATACATACAGACTCCAGCGTCCCCAATTGTATTCCAGTGCCGTTAGGTTTTCTACCCAGTCTCCCGAGTTTAAATAGGTAACCTGTTTGCCTTTTTTAGTGACCTTGCGCATGGTTGGTCGGTGGATATGGCCACAGATGACAATATCATAATCCTGTTCTGCTGCCAGTTTGATAGCTGTTTCTTCAAAATTGGAAATAAATTTGACCGCTTCTTTTACCCGGCTTTTTACCTTGTGCGCAAAGGACATATTTTGTTTACCGAGGCGTTGCCGGATCTTATTTATAAACCGATTTATACGGATTAGCAGGTCATAGCCCTTTCCGCCCAAGCGGGAAATAATTGGAGAATACTGTATCATCAGATCAAAAACATCTCCGTGAAAAATCCAGTACTTCTTTCCTTTTAAATTGAAAACCAGTTTATTTCGGAGGTGGATATTTCCTGTAGAAAAGTCGGAGTAACGGCGTAGTGTATCATCGTGGTTGCCGGTAATGTAATACACCTTGGTGCCCTTTGCGGCCATTTTGAGAATGCATTGGATTACCTGCAAATGCTCCTTTGGGAAATAGCGTTTCCGAAACTGCCAGATATCAATGAAATCGCCATTTAGGATCAGCGTTTCCGGATCAATGTGTTTCAGGTAATTTAGTAATTCCCTGGCATGGCAGCCATAGGTGCCTAAGTGTACATCCGAAATAATGGCAATATCAAGCTTGCGCTTCTTCATAAATGCATGACTTTGTGAGCTTCCCGGAGGGGGAAAATGTTTTCCATACAAATGTCAGTTTACAGTGTTAAGTATGCGTAAATCTCTGGTTATGATATAATTAAAGAGTTGGAGCATTTTTGTGGAAAAACTAGCTGCTGATCCTTTCGGCTTGTGCTGTTTTTTGGCTAAATTCACCCACTTAATAGGCGCATCCTACCGCTGCCTTTTCTCCTTTTGTTTGCTGTTAATTCTGATCCCATGCCTGATTTTGTGCACCTCCATTGCCATACTCAATATTCGCTCTTAGACGGAGCCAGCGATATCGCTGTCATGATGGACAAAGCCAAGTCGGATGGCCAGTTGGGGGTTGCCCTGACTGATCATGGCAATATGTTTGGCGCCTTCAAGTTTGTGGCAGAAGCCAATAAAAGGGGCATTAAGCCCATCGTTGGTTGTGAGTTTTATATGGTGGAGGATCGCCATATAAAAGCTTTTTCCCGGGCGAATGGTGAGAAAGATAAACGCTACCACCAACTGTTATTAGCAAAAAATCAGAAGGGATACGAGAACCTGTCAAAACTTTGCTCCCTTGGATACATTCAGGGACTTTACAGTAAATTTCCCCGAATTGATAAGGAGCTTTTATTGCAATACCATGAAGGACTAATTGCTACCTCCTGTTGTATTGGAGCAGAGATTCCCCAAGCCATTTTGCGGGGCGATGTAGAAGATGCAGAACAAAAATTGCGTTGGTGGTACGAATTATTTGGCGAGGATTTTTACATAGAATTACAACGACATCACGGACTGGAAAACATTGATAATCTCGGCGTGAGTCAGGAGGATATCAATCAGCAGTTGCTGCTTTTTGCAGAAAAATATAACATTAAGGTCATTGCAACCAATGACTCCCATTATGTGGAAGAAGAGGATGCCGATCCACACGATATTCTGTTGTGTATCAATACCAATAGTTTACTCGAAGAAACTTCCCGCTTTAAATTTCCTTCCTCCGACTTTTATTTTAAGACGCAGGCGGAGATGAATCACTTGTTTAAGGATGTGCCGCAAAGCATCGACAATACGATGGAGATCTTTAGTAAGATCGACTCGCTGGAACTCAAACGCGATGTGTTGTTGCCGGCTTTCCCGGTGCCGCCCCAGTTTAAAACACAGGATGACTATTTGCGGCACCTGACATTTCTGGGCGCAAAGAAGCGCTACGGTACTATCACGCCGCCTATTGAAGAACGGCTCAATTTTGAACTGGACGTTATCCGGAAATCCGGA
This sequence comes from Saprospiraceae bacterium, assembly GCA_020437105.1. Classification (GTDB taxonomy): domain Bacteria; phylum Bacteroidota; class Bacteroidia; order Chitinophagales; family Saprospiraceae; genus JAAEZH01. The sequence goes on along the minus strand of JAGQWR010000106.1, from coordinate 23,899 downwards.
TATCCGGGTTACTTCCTGATTGTACAGGACTTTACAACGGTTGCCCGGGAAATGGGCGTATCCGTTGGTCCGGGCAGGGGATCTGCTGCCGGTTCGGCAGTAGCTTATTGTACCGGGATTACCAATGTGGATCCGATTAAATACAATCTGCTGTTTGAGAGATTCCTCAACCCGGAGCGGGTGTCTATGCCCGATATTGATATTGACTTTGATGACGAGGGACGCCAAAAGGTGATCGACTATGTAGTGGAGAAATACGGCCAGAATCAGGTCGCTCAGATCATTACTTATGGCACCATGGCAGCAAAGCTTTCTTTGCGCGATGTAGGTCGGGTGATGAATATTCCGCTTTCGGAAGTGGACGGTGTCTCCAAGTCCTTTCCGGCGCACCTGAAAGCCAGTTTGAAAAATGTGCTGGCCGATGGCGATATCGACCCAAAACTGAAAGCAGTTCTCAACTCGGAAGAACAAGGCAAAGCCTACCAGTTTCGGAAATTAGCCGAAGGCACAGATGATATCGGACAAATGATCCGCACCGCTAAAAAACTGGAAGGATCGGTTCGGAATACAGGTATTCATGCTTGTGGGGTGGTTATCACACCTGATGATATTACCCGTTATGTGCCAGTTACAACTGCCAAGGATAGTGCCTTGTTGGTTAGTCAGTTTGACAATAGTGTAGCGGAGGAAGCCGGCTTGTTGAAGATGGACTTTCTCGGCCTCAAAACCCTGACCATCATTAAGGATGCCGTGCGCATGGTACAAGAGTCGCATGGCATTGTACTCGATCCGGAGGAAGTGCCACTGGATGATGAACTGACCTATAAACTCTTCCAGAAAGGGGAGACAATTGGTATTTTTCAATATGAGAGTGCCGGGATGCAAAAATATCTGAAGGAATTAGTTCCTTCTGTTTTTGAGGATCTCATTGCCATGAATGCCTTGTACCGGCCAGGACCGCTGGAGTATATCCCCAATTTCGTAGCCCGTAAAAACGGACGCGAAGCAATCTCTTATGATTTGCCCGCCATGGAGGAAAACCTGAAAGAGACATACGGAATCACCGTATATCAGGAACAGGTGATGTTACTTTCGCAGAAGCTGGCTGGTTTCACCAAGGGAGAAGCCGATATGCTGCGGAAGGCAATGGGTAAAAAGAAAAAGGACCTCATTGATGCACTTTATCCCAAATTCATTGAGGGCGGACAAACCAATGGGCACCCGAAAGAAATACTGGACAAGGTTTGGAAGGATTGGGAAGCTTTTGCGTCTTATGCCTTCAATAAATCGCACTCTACCTGTTATGCATTTGTGGCCTTCCAGACAGCCTATCTAAAGGCGCATTATCCGGCAGAGTTTATGGCTTCGGTGCTGACGCACAACAAAAATGATATTACTAAATTGACATTCTTTCTGCGGGAATGCAAACGCATGGGACTAACCGTACTTGGTCCGGATCTTAATGAAAGCGTGTCTGATTTTTCGGTAAACAAAGACGGGCATGTTCGTTTTGGCATGTCGGCCTTAAAGGGCGTAGGCGAGGGGCCGGTAGAAGAAATTATTCTGGAACGGGCAAATGGTCCCTTTTTAAGTGTCTTTGATTTTACGCGAAGAATGAGCTTACGCGCCATTAATAAAAAGGTAATGGAAAGCCTTTCTTTGGGTGGCGCATTGGATCTGTTTGATGATATTCATCGGGCTGTTTATTTTGCCCCTTCCGGGAAATACGATACGTTTATTGAGCACCTGCTTCGGTATGGAAATGCCTACCAAAGCCAAAAGGCAGAAGCCGCTAATTCCCTTTTTGGCGCCAGTGACGAGGTGCTGCTCCCGGAACCGGAGGTACCAAAATCCCCGGAGTGGAGTTTACTGGAGAAACTAACCCGTGAAAAAGCAGTGACCGGGATTTATATAAGCGGCCACCCTCTGGATGATTATTCGCTGGAGATTGAAAACTTTACCAATGCCAGCCTGGCTGAATTGGACCGTTTTAAAGGAAAGGATGTAAAACTGGCAGGTATTGTAGTCAGTGTGCAGCATCGGGTCAGTAAAAAAGGTACAGGTTGGGGACTGTTTACCATTCAAGACTTTGATGGCTCCATTGAGTTAGCTCTTTTCCGGGAAGATTATCAGAATTTTAAAAATATACTGGAGGTTGGTCAGTGCGTATTTATTACAGGATCCTACCAGCCCCGTTATAACAGTGAAGAGTATCAGGTGAAATTAAAGGATGTAAAAATGATGGAAACAATTGGTCAGCAAATGACCGAATCCATCACGCTGAATCTGGCCGTAGATACTATTACCACAGACCTCATAAATGATCTCGAATCTCTTTGCAAAAATCATAAAGGGAAACACCGGATGAAATTCCGTCTGGTTGACCGGAAAAACAGAACCAGCCTGACTTATTACGCTAAAGCAAAAAAAGTAAACGCCGACGGCGATTTTGTGGAGCAGCTGGAGAAAATGAATATCACCTATAAGTTAAATTAATTTCTATCAGAGCATAAGATCAGCAAATTCCAGGATACTAGTAAGTGAATTGAATAAGGGAGTAAGGCAATACAGCCTGCGACTCTAATTTTTTACACTTGAAATTCTGGATTATGAAATCTCATTTTTACCTATTTGTATTTTTATTCTTTAGTGCCCTAACCAACTTAAGTGCTCAGGATGATTGCGTGAATCGAGCCCTTCATTTTGATGGTACAGGCGATTATGTACAACTCGCTAATTCTCCGATTCAGGGGAGCGTAGATTTTACCGTTGAAATTTGGTTTTACTCGGAAGATGCAGATGGCCAAACCGGTTGCAGCGGAAACATGGAGCGTATTTTTTGTGCCGGAGGTGCTCGTTTTGAATTGGGCGTTTGCGAAGATGACCTTTCCATTGTCGTAAATAATACCTCGGCTACTCTTATCACACCCATTAATCATTTTCAATGGTATCACCTGGCCGTAACCCGCACCGGAAACGATGTAGAAGTGTTTCTGGATTGCGCATTGGTTTTCTCCCAATCTTATGGAGCTTTTAGCCTGGATAATTCATTCCGTCTTGGTCGCTGGGTAGGAGGAAGTGCCGGTGATGACCAACTCTGGACTGGCAAATTGGATGAGCTGCGTATCTGGGATCATGCCCTGAGTCCGGATGAAATATGCGCTAATAGTGAATGTCCGCTATTGGGAAATGAATTGGGTCTGGTAGATTATTATCGATTTGATCAGGGTGTACCTAATAATAGTAACCCCACAGTTGGAGTTTTGGAAGACCTTACTGTTTCACCCAATGATGGAACCCTTTACAATTTTACACTGGATTTTGGAACCTCCAATTGGGTCTGCGCAGGCAATGTGCTGGAGCCTTGCTGTACCAATACTGCCATGCATTTTGACGGACAGAATGATTATTTGAAAGCTGCGAATTCTCCGGTAAACGGCATCGTTGATTTTACGATTGAATGTATGTTTTACAATGAGGATGCGGATGGCCAAACCGGCTGTTCCAATAATTTCGAACGCATCATTGGCTGTGGAGGAGATCGCTTCGAACTCGGTGTTTGTGATAGCGACCTGGCTTTTGTGGCAAGTAGTGGCTCTGCAACCTCCACAGGCATAAGCATTAATAATAACCAATGGTACCATCTCGCAGCTACCCGGCAGGGAGGTACCATTAAAATTTACCTGGATGGTGTTTTGGTTTACACCGGAACCGGATTCTCCGGAATGTCCTTAGATAATAACTTTACCATTGGGAGATGGACAGGAGGAAGTACCGGCGATAACCAAACCTGGGCAGGGATGATTGATGAAGTCCGGGTGTGGAGTTATGCACGTTCTTTAAGTCAGATTAATGATACTAAAGATTGCACCTTATCGGGATTTGGCAATGGCTTATTGCTCTATTATACCTTTGAAGAAGGCGTTGGCGGGATTAATAATAATGGTGTCGGTGCCGTATGGGATAATACAGCAAATGCAAATGATGGGTCTTTCCATAATTTAGGATTGATAGGCCCCGCTTCCAACTATGTATGTGCAGATATCATGCTTTGCGATACATTCGTTTCTACAAAAGAGCAAACGCCGGAATGGTTGCAATTGGGCGTATTCCCTAATCCGGCAGAAGATATTTGTACCATCCAATTGACCGAACCGGCTCAAGAACGTTTTTCAGTTGAATTATACGATTCTTTTGGTCGCCTGATCCGGGAACAAATTTTTAACGCTGGTGAATCCAGGATCGAGCTGAATCTATATGATTTGCCACAGGCAGTTTACTGGATCAGTGTGCGCATGCAACATAAAATCGTCTATTCTGAACCCCTAATAAAACTGTAACCTAAAGCTTTTCATCCCATGTACATGGCGTACTTTGGCATTATGCCGGAGTACGCCTTTTTGTTTTAACTTCTCTTTAACAGAAGAAATCTTCCGACCATAAAACAAAATGAGCAGTTTTGTGCTTTGTGTATTGTATGAAAATATCTACTGTATCCCTCCTGCTGGCGTTATCAAGTTTCCTTCCGCATTTCGCGAAAGCGCAAAGCAGTCCGCCTATTTACGAAACCTTTGATGAACTGGCTCCGATCTTTGCCTATTCAAGCGATACGACTTACGTCATCAATTTCTGGGCAACCTGGTGCAAACCATGTGTCGAGGAACTACCTTTTATCGAGGCAATTCGCGATAAGTATGCCGGAGAAAAAGTAAAGGTAATTTTAGTGAGCCTGGATTTCCCGAAGCAGATTGAAACAAAGTTGATTCCGTTTATGGAAGAGCGGCAACTGCGTTCGGAAGTGGTAGTCCTTACGGATGGAAGATACAACGACTGGATCGATCGGGTAGATACCCGCTGGGATGGTGCCATTCCTGTTACACTGGTTTATAAAGGAGACCAACGCTATTTTGCCAAAGAGGCATTTCACTCTTTTGAGGAGTTAGATGATATATTAAGCGCATTCATTAAATAAATTGAACTATGAAAAAGTTTTTCAGTTTCGTACCTGTTTTGATTTTGGGACTGGCCATGTATTCTACTATGGGTCCTGACACCGAAGGTGGTCTGAGCGTAGGTGATAAAGCACCTGATTTTAAGCTTGCAAATATCTTTGGCGAGCAAGTATCCTTGTCAGACTTCCCGGAAGCAAAAGGATTTATCGTCACTTTTACCTGCAATCATTGCCCTTATGCTGTGATGTATGAAGATCGTCTGATCGAGCTGCACAACAAATATGCCCCGATGGGGTATCCGGTTATTGCGATCAATCCAAATGATCCGGAGGTAGTACCTGAAGACAGTTATGCAAATATGAAAATCCGTGCAGAGGAGAAAGTATTTCCTTTCCAATACCTCTTTGACCGCGGCCAAAAAGTATATCCGGCTTACGGAGCAACCCGAACCCCGCATGTATTTTTACTGGATGCCAACTTGATTGTGCGCTATATCGGAGCCATTGATGATAATGCCCGTGAGCCAGAAGCAGTAGAAGTACGCTACGTAGAGAATGCGATCAATGCCATGGAAAATGGCGAAGCGATCGACCCTGATTTTACAAAAGCAGTTGGTTGCTCGATTAAAACGAAGTAATATTTTGCTGTGAAAATTAGAAAGGCACTTGGAGAAATGTTCCCTTCAAGTGCCTTTTGCTTTCTCAGCTCCGCTCTACCGTATAAACAAACATATAATCTCCATGTAACTCATAATATACCTGGAAATAGGCTTTGTAATCCTCTTTAATGACCCAGCCGGTTGTCAGGCCCCCTTCCGGCCGATAAACAAAAGGCTCGATTTGGAGATGTACTAAAAAGTCCAGTTGCTTTCTGCCGTAGGCTTTATATAAACATTCCTTTGCACCCCAGATGACATGCTGGTGTTCTAAACGGGTTTCCGGTAAAATGGTCGCAGCTTCCTCTTCCCGAACAAATTTATGTGCAATGCGTCCGATTTTCTCGACCAAATACTGAATGTCAACACCTACTGAAACAGGAGCGGCAGCTACTGCTACCAGCTCGTGTGAGTGACTAATGGAAATATGATAATCCGAGTCTTCCAGATAGGGTTTCCCAAATTCATCTTTGAGGCAGACTCCCCGGGTTTCCCTGCCTGACATTTCATGCAGCAGTTTGCGTCCGGCAAGCCACTCAATGCGGCGCTTCCCGATCATGCTGTCAATTTGGGTAATTTCTTTTTGGCTGAGATCCAGATCTTCCCGAAAATAGGATTCAGGCTCCTGTATTTCCCAAATCCCGACTTCGCCTAAAGGATAAATATGTTGGTGTAGTGATATTGGCAATGGTACTGGATTTGATGACTTTGGTCAGGCCATTTTTGCGAACAAGGAAAAAACTAAAATGATGGATCGAAAATAATTAAAGGACCTGAATGCTAAGGTAGAATTCTGTAATATTCAATAGTATTTTTTTTGATGTTATTGCATTGATATATTTGAGGTGCTAAGTTGTTTCCTTTTGGAACCCGGGAGGTTTCGCTCCGTAAAATCCAACAGACCGCATGCCACCAACCATTAAAATCGAATCCCAAATCCGCCTGACCGGCCATAATGCCTCGATCTTTGCCCTTGCACAGGGAGGGGTTCCCCATTTGTTTTATGCCGCTTCCGGTGATGGGTGGATCGTAGAATGGAATCTCCAAAGTCCCGATTTAGGACGGCTGGTAGCCGAAGCCCCCGAGCAGGTTTTTAGCCTTTGTTACCTTCCAAAAACGAAGGGATTGGTAGCAGGTACCATGAATGGACAAGTGAATTGGATTAATCTGGAGGAACCTGAAAAGACCCGACGATTGGAGTTTCACAAACAAGGTGTATATGATATCAAATTAATGGAAGATTCGGTTTACACGCTTGGGGGAGACGGGTTGATTAGCAAATGGGATATCGAAAGCCACCGGCCCCTGGAGAGTTTGCAACTGAGTGGTGAACGCCTGCGTAGCCTGGCCTGGTCTGCAGCCCGAAATGAACTGGCTGTTGGAGCCAGTGATGGCCATATTTATTTATTGGATTGGGCGAAATTTAGTCTCCGGGATGTTATTCGGGATGCCCACCAGCTTTCGGCGTTTAGTTTGGTCTATACCCCGGATGGAAACCAGTTAATCTCCGGCGGCCGCGATGCGATGCTCCGCAAGTGGAACCTGGATGCCACACCAAAATTACAACTTGAAGTGCCGGCTCATCGCTATACCATAAATGATTTGGTGTTGGATCCCAGGGGTGTTTATCTCGCTTCTGCCAGCCGCGATCGAACCGTTAAAATATGGGATATCCAAACCCTCGAATTGCTAAAAGTACTGGAGGGTCCGAGAGATCAGGGCCATCTCAATTCTGTAAACAGGCTGCTCTGGTCAGGTTATGAGAATCGATTGATCTCTGCCAGTGATGATCGTACGCTGATTGTTTGGGAAGTCCGTTGAACGTCTATGCCTTTGGCTTGGTCTAGCTCGCCTGTCGGCTTTGCGGTCTAGGGGCTGCGCCCGGTCTATATGTGAGGGCTGCGCCCTGTCGAGGGTCTAGGGTCGATTAGGGCTTTTAGCCCTTTTTGTCTATTCGGCTGCGCCGGTTGGGTCTATTTATTTCCTGACGGAAATTTAGTCGATTTAGGAGCGGTGTGGGCTGCGACCCGTCGGACCTGGGGTCGGGCATCACGCGTTAAACCTTCGCGCAGTGAACACAACCTGAGCACAGCGATTATTCCCTATCTTCGCGCCACTAAAATTTTTTACACTGCATGATTCTGACAGATAAAAAAATATTGGAAGGCATTGAGAATGGAGAGATAGTGATCGAGCCTTACCTCCGCGAATGTCTGGGTACCAATTCGTATGATGTGCATTTGAGTAAATATCTCGCGGTTTACAGAGACCCGATTTTGGATGCCAAGGTACATAACCAAATAGACCACTTTGAAATCCCGGAAGAAGGCTTTGTCTTGCAGCCGGGTGTTTTATATCTTGGTGTAACCGAAGAATATACCGAAACCCATGCGACGGTACCTTTCCTGGAAGGGAAATCGAGTGTTGGGCGTCTGGGAATAGATATTCACGCAACAGCTGGGAAAGGAGATGTAGGTTTTTGTAATACCTGGACACTGGAGATTTCCTGCACCCAACCTGTACGTGTATATGGAGGCATGCCAATTGGGCAACTCATCTATTTTCAGGTAGAAGGCGAGATTGAAAATTATTATAACCGGAAACTGAATGCCAAATACAATGTGCGCACTGATCGCCCGGTAGAAAGCATGATGTGGAAGAATCGGTTTTAATTTAAAAAACCAAGTTTGTCAACAGACCTAAGTAATCTGCGAATTATTTCGGCAGGAGCCGGAAGTGGAAAAACCTTCCGCCTGACTTCTGAAATGGTGCAACTCCTGCAAGAAGGGGTGCGCCCCTCCGGTATAATCGCCACGACTTTTACCAAAAAAGCGGCAGCAGAACTTCAGGAGCGAGTACGAGTGCGCCTGCTGGAAGCCAAAATGTCAGCGGCAGCAGATGAACTCGAAAATGCGCTTATCGGCACCGTGCACGGTCTTGGTGTACGATTGCTCCATCGTTTTGCCTTCGAGGCCGGTGTGTCGCCGGAGGTTGCTATCATGGCTGATGAGGATCAGTCAGTCCTTTTTAACCAATCCTTATCAACCGTTCTAACCGAATCCCGTGTGCGGGAAATGGAACGCCTCTCCGATCGACTCGGACTCCATAAACGCGGCCCTTACGACTGGAGACAGGACGTACATCGACTGTCAGAAATGGCTCGGTCCAATGGATTTGACGCTGCCAGGCTGGAAGAAAGTAAGATCCAATCTATTGAGTCATTTAAAACTTTTCTGACACCCGTTTCAGCGCTTTCACCAGATGAGTGGAACAGCCGCCTGGGCCGTGAGTTGGAGGAAGCAATAGAGCGCCTTTCGGCGAATGGAGATGAAACAAAGGTTACTTCTTCCGCCGTCCAATTACTCCGGAATATGCGCCGGGAGCTCCAGCTACGAGGCGAATTATTCTGGTACCAATGGGCCAGTATCAGTAAATTGAAGGTGGGTGCAAAGAGTCGGGATGCCATCGAGGATCTGGTAAGCTTTACAGCCGATCACTATCAGAATAAAGCCTTCCACCAGGACATTGAGGATTTTATTTCCATTCTCTTCTCCATATCAACGGCAGCCTTGGAAGAGTATGCAAATTATAAGAATAGCCGCGGACTGATCGACTATACCGACATGGAGGTGTTGGTTAATAAACTGCTCGATCAGCAGGCCATTCAGGAAGTGTTGCAAACGGAGCTCGATCTGCTGATGGTGGATGAGTTTCAGGATACGTCCCCAATACAATTGGAAATATTTCTGAAACTGTCTCGATTTGCCAAATACTCCGTTTGGGTCGGTGACCCCAAGCAATCGATCTACGGATTTCGGGGTGCTGAGCCCCAGCTTATGGAGGCCATTATCCAAAAAGTCGGCGGTATCCGGGCAACAGATATTCAACGCTTTTCCTGGCGCTCCAGGGAGGAGATTGTATGGGTGGTTAATGCCATCTTTACCAAAGCGTTTCCGCAATGGCCAGCCGAACAGGTAGCGCTGGAACCCAAACGCCGAAAAAAAGCGACAGACAAAACGGCAAATAAAGCAGATGAATCTGATAAAATGGGTCGGGCACTGATCCACTGGCATTTTGATCATGATACCAATAGTAAACGTCCACCCGGAAGCCCCTGGATGGAAAACGCACTGGCGGAAGCCTTACGGCTGAATCTGCAAAAAGGCATCACTATTTCGCCGAAAGGCGGTACCGGAGAAAGACTGGCCATTCCGGGAGATGTAGCAATCCTTTGTCGCTCCAATAATCAATGTCTGCGGGTAGCTGAAGCCTTACACAAAGCCGGATTAAAAGCGGCCATTTCACGAGCCGGACTCTTAAAAACAGCAGAGGCAAAACTGGTGCTTGCCTGCCTGAAATTTGTGTTAAATAAATACGATACCCTCTCCGTAGCGGAAGTTTTATTGCTGGCAGAACAAATGCCCCTGGAAAATATTATTGAGCATAGGCTCGACTATCTGGATACGATCGAGAAGGACTATGAGGACTTTCGCTGGGCCGAAGATCGACCGATCATTAAACGCTTACATAGCCTGCGGGAAGAGGTGGCCGAGTTGTCGAGTGCCGAAATTTTAACCCTGCTTCTGGAAGAATTAGACCTTCGCAGGCTGGTCAGTGCCTGGGGACAATCAGATCAGCGTCTCGGTAATGTAGCGGCATTTTCCAAGTTGGCCTTGCAATATGAAGAAGCATGTAATCGCTTACATGCAGCTGCCAGTCTGGGTGGATTTCTCCTTTGGCTCGCACAATTGGAACGAAGCGAAACAGATTGGCAGGCATCCGGTGAAAATACAGATGCTGTTAATGTGTTGACTTACCACCGATCTAAAGGCCTGGAATGGCCGGTGGTAATCTGTCACAGCCTGGAGCAAAAACTTCGTGGAGATGTGTGGGGACTGGCCATTGTTTCGGAGCAGACCGAAGTCGATCTCAACCAGGTATTAGGCCAACGCTGGATCAGGTATTGGGTGAATCCCTATTCAGATCAACATCAAAGTACCGTGTTGTACGAACGTTTGCAGGCAAGTGCAGCTCAGGCGGAGGCCAGTCAAAACGCGATGCAGGAGGAGGCTCGATTGTTATATGTCGGACTAACCAGAGCACGTGATTACCTGGTCTTGCCAACTCGAAATGCCGACTCTATCTGGTTGAACCGCGTCTGTAATGACGGGCAGGAGGATAATCAGATCCTCGATAAATTTACAGATGAAACGGCTTGGCATTGGGCAGATCATTTTCTGGATAAACAAACGGAGACCTATATTTTTGCAGCAGATTTTCCCGTTCGGGAAGTACCGGAAGAAGCAATCAGGTATCTCGGCGCCCGGGGTGGAAAAAAAGAGATACTCCCTTATTCCATAGACCTCTACAAAGAAAGTGACTGGCCCGAAAAAGAATACGATGCCGTATTTGAAACTTACGGAAAAGCACCGGAATGGCCGGTCGGCGTTGAAACCTATCGGACAGGAAAAGCGGTAAAAGCTTTTTTTAATGCTGATTACAGCGAATACAGTCTGACTCATCGGAAGACTATGTTGGAGGACATGTTGACCCGTTATGAATTGGAGGATTCATTGGATAATGACATGTTATTGGATCAATCTGCGGCCTTTAGAAAATGGATTGCCAACCACTATTCGAGTACCCGGATTATCCGGAAATTTCCGATTAATCAGTTTATTGACGGCAGGCTGTTTGATACGGTTGTTGATTTATTACTGGAAACTGATCAGGGGTATATCATTATTCAGAATAGTGGTTTTTCAGGGGATGCTAAAAAACACGCGCAAAAACTTCGGGAATTGGCCAGTTGGGCTAAGCTTGTGGAGCAGGCTATCAAACAGTTGCATCCAAATGCAACCGTTCATACCTGGATTCATTTTGTAGCCGAAGCCCGATTAGGTCATCTTAGGCCAAAAGATCAGCGCAGCCTGTTTGATTAATAAATTTGACAGCATCCTTAACACCACCTGTGCAAATTTTTATAAATTACGGGAGAAAGAACATTTCGAGCGTTTTGACCTGAAACACAAATCATGAGCAGACTGGATTATTTTACCGTTGCCATTGTAGCTATTTGCATCCTGGCTATTGTATTTTTATTATACCGAACCACAGATCTTTTCAAAACGGATAAGCCTGTTGATCTTCCCCCTCGTCAGGAAGAAATGGTCGAGGACACAATGGATGCAGAGGTGATCAATCCCGAAGATTATGATCCCGAATATACAGGAGAATCTGCCAGTGATTCTACGGAAGTAACTGAAGGAGCCAGTGCCAACCCTGTGAAAACAGAAACGGAAGAAGAGCCTGCTGAGGGCTATGAAGATCTTTATAAAGCAGGAGGAGGAACAGGGAATTATCTGGTTTTGGCCGGTTCATTTGAGTATCGCCATAATGCAGACAATCAGGCTAAACGCCTGAAAGGACTGGGGTATTCAGAATCAGAAGTCGTACTCTTTAACCGAGGTAAATATGCGACGGTACTCGTAAGTCGTTTTGACCAGCTTTCAGAGGCAAACGCATTGGTCACCCGTTTGAGTGGCCAGAATGTAGAAGCCTATGTGCATGAAAAACGCATGAAGGCTAATTAATCTTAGAGCTTATAAAAGCAGAAGAGCGGTTTGAATTACTTCAATACCGCTCTTCTGCTTTTAGGAAGGTATGTTTTAATAACCTGCTTCCTGCCAGGCTAACACGCCACCCAAAAGATTGCGCACATTGGTGAAACCGCTTTGCATCAACACCTTTTGGGCAATGCCACTACGTTGTCCGGAACGGCAATGTACCACGATCTCCTCATTTTCAGAGCCGCGCAGACTTGGTATCTCGGCCACCAGATTTCCGAGCGGAATCAGTTTCGCGTTTAGGTTGAATTCTTCGTATTCGTAAGGCTCCCGCACATCAATGAAGATGAATGTTTCCTTTGCGTCGAGCTTGGTCTTCAGTTCTTTAACGTCAATGTCCATAGTAACGGGTTAGTGTGTGATTATCAATTTTTTGCTGGTCATTTGTCCGTTTTCCGGATGATAAAGCTGCAATATATACCAACCGGATAAAAGATCGGTGAAGTTTAATTCCCAATTTGCTGTTCCGCTACGAATTAGGCTGCCAGTGCCATCCATCAATCGGTATTTCCATTTTTCCGGCGCTTCCAGTCCGGATAGTTGGATAAACCCATCGCTCGGATTCGGCGAAATGCTTATTTGAAGTTCCGGGTTTTCCGGTATATCCTTCACGGCAGTATTTGGTGGTGTGAAATCACCAACCACCGGACGAATCATCAGCGCTCCCTTAAAGTCTGAAGCCTGCTCGGGCAGTGAAACCCAATCGTCGCCCAGATTAACAAATATGTTGTCTTGCTCCTGATTGTTGAGATCAAATCCAATCGGAATGCCTTTGTTGATCACCGTGGCCTGCTGGAAGACAACATAAAAGTCTGTATTCTCTGGAAGGAAAACCGGCGTAAGCTCTCCAAGCAGATTCTGCAAGCGATAGGTAGTGAACCCCTGGAGGGTATCAAACTTAATATCCGGATAGACAGGCTTGATGAAAATCGCTTCGAATGCAGGCTCTGTATCCAGATCATCCAGATAAACCCGCATATTGAAAAGCTGATTGCTCACATTGCCGTTTACATGCGGAAAGTGAAACTGGATAGCCCGCAGTGAATCCTCCACATTGGCATGATATTTTACGGCCAGTGATGGATTTACACCCTGTGGATTTTCTAAAAACAGGTAACTCTCTGCCGAGCCGTCGTCGTAGGCAAAATAGTTGTCAAACTCCGTGTAGGAGGTCACCACATCATTGCGGAAAAACAAGGGATCCTGGCTATTTTGCGTCAACTCATAAGTCAACGCTAAACGCACATATTCTTCGCCGGGGAACTGTGTGCCCAGGTCGTCGATATATCCGTCACGTATGAGATTGTTGATTGTTTTTTGGCGGGAAACGGGCACTTTGGGCGGTATATTGGCGTCCACCCCATCCACAACGTTTTCAGCGCCGGCAAAGGTAAATCCAGACAGGTCTTCTTCCAGGGTGATCGCTGATTCGGTAACTGTAACGACCTGTTCAAAGTGATTGAAAAAAGTTGATTCGTAAACTGATCCGGCAAATTCTGTAGCTACAAATGGCTCAAAATGTGCCCAGGGCATACTGGAATAATTTTGCAAAATACGGCCAGGCAGGGTGCCAAAGGCCAGGTCTTCAAAATTGGAAGTCTGGTCTTCCGAATCATTCAGATAGACATAGTCCACATGCCAAAGGTCGAATAGGCCGGATGGACTAACCAGGTTGCTAAATCGAAATTGGAAGCCGTCGTATAAATAACCGACTTCACTTATCGGAATGGCTTTAAACAAAAAGGCCGGCACAGAATCCAATGGTATTTCGTCCGAAATCCCCGCGAAGGAAGCTACCCGGTCCCATTCCCCGGCGATGTTCCGGAATTCGACAAACAGGCTGTCTGTTTCATTCGGATATAAACCGAGTCCTTTTGGTGCGACAAAAAATTTCAAAACCACTTCTCCGGAGGTATTGCTCAGGTCAATGTACCGGGAAGTGAGCAAATCGGCAATGCCAAATTCAGTATTATAGGTTGACCCGGTACGATCCAGGCCATCAAAGGTCGCCATGCCAACCGAAGGCAATTTGGTTGACATGGTGTTGTTTACAAATACATCCCGATCCAGCCAATACTGTGTTTGCGGGTAAGGGCCGGCATAGGAAAAGTCATCAAAGAATGGCAGATCCAGTGTGTCGGAAGCAATCCGGAAGGGAATCCGGAAGGTATCGCAGACCGTAAATTCATCACATAAAACCACACATACTTCGTCTATTCCGGCAAATTCACTTGCCTGATACCGAATACAGGAAGTCGGACTGCTATAAGTGTCGAAATAAACGATTTGCTGTCCGTCACCCGCATAGGTGTCTCCGCAATCAATCAATCGGTTGCAGGTCAGGGCACCGGGCAGAAGTGTTTCATCTAAACAATATTGAGACAGAAATGATCCGGCTTGTACTTCCAACTCCGGAAGGGTATAGGAAGTCCCCGGGCGTTTTACGACAACCGGGTAATTAAAAATCAGGCAATCGCCATCTGCCGGACAAAATTCGACGCATAAAGTATCAATGCCTGAATCGATTCCCATGTCGGCTATATATACCAGGGAGGTCGTATCCAGGCTCACTATGCCTGCATCAACCGGGTCGCATTCAATGACCGTCAGGGTACTTCCCGGGCCACCGCCCAGGGAAGTGGTATCTACAAAAATACCGATGGTATCTCCCGGAAACAAATAACGCGTTTCCGTGTCGAAGCTGGGGCAGGGGCCTCTAAGGATATCCGAAGAGGGAAGTTCCATTGGACGGCCTGTTAGAGCCTGTATTTGTTGGGATCTGGCCTCCTGCTCCAAAAAATGAGCACGGGCAATTTCCGGATTGCTGCTTAGTGGTTGCCACTGAATTTGGCTCCAGGCAGTAAGGTTTCCAAACACCAGAAATAGAAAAGTGAGGTATCGATTGCGCATGTATAAAGTCATTTCTTTCGGCGAAAGCCGCACAAAAGTAAAAAAATCGGCACGTTTGCCGTACCGAATAAGATCGTTACAAAAACGATAAGCTCATTCTTTTGTTGTGGCTCTAAACTTCGGGAAAGTGATTTGCCTAATTGCAGCCAGCCGGCAATTCCTGTGTGAGATAAAGTGTGATGGATTCTCCTACCGGAACCCTTCTGCCGTCTGCGGGAGGATCCTGCCGGTAGATATAGGCAGTTGTGCGATTTGTCACATCTGCATCTTCCAGAACCACTCCGAGGCCCAACTGCATACTGGTAATCAAAAATTCAGCAGCCGGATAGGTTTGGCAGATCACATTTGGTACTTCCATGGTGGTGAGCCCCCGTTCGGTGATGACAAATTCCAGGACACTGCCTTTCGGTACTTTAAAGCCATCGTTGAGCATAGCTTCAGTGACTTTGGTATCGCCGTAATAGAGGTGCAGGATGGTGTTGGGCTCTAATTTGTTATCAAAGACCCGTTCGCGGATGGTCGCTTTGATGCCTTTAACACTAATGCCCCGCACGTATTGGTCGTAGTCATAACTGCTTCGCAAAGGTGGAAGCAATACATCATCCGGAATCAGTTTTGTGATTTTCAGGTAGATGGTTCTGTTTTCTTTTACCCGACTGAAAGCCAAGGGGTTTTGCTCGATAACCACACCGGGGCCCATTCCTTCAATCCAGGTAGAATCGATGACCTCAATTCGCAGATTTCGATCCTCTGCTTTTCGGATTACGTCTTCTATTTTGAGTCCGGTATAATCGGCTACCTGAAGGGATTCTCCATGGTTGGTATAACATTTCAGCCACCAGAATAGCATGGCCAGAAATAGTAAGATGGCAGCAATCATGCTGGCAAAATTCTTCAGAAAAAAGGTGCTGCTCAGGAAATACCAGATTTCTTTTCCGGCAATTACAGTTTTTTTCCTGGCGCTATTCCACAACTGAGTTAGCTTCTCGTTCATGAAAGCCGAATTCGAGTATTTTATCGATGAAATGGTAGGGCTTGTATCCGTTGATAGCCGCTTGATGGTAAATACAAGTGGCCGGCGTCATTCCGGGAAGCGAATTTACTTCCACAATAATGGTTTCGGCCCGAAGGTCTTCAAAGATCCGAACGAATGCATCTATCCGGGCATACCCTTTGATATTCAGGATTTTTGCCGCTCGTTCAAGCTCTTTTTTTACTTGCTGCGCAATATAAGCATAATCATTCGGATCACTGGAAAAGCGAGCCGGTGTGATATTTTGTCCTTCTCCGGCCAGGAACTTTTCCTGCAACGAAAGGACATCGCCGGTAGCGAGTGCCTCTGAGGGTTCGAAGAGTTCATACCGCAACCCGTTTTCAGTTGCATGCGTGAGGAGTCCGCCAGTGATTTCCATAAAATGTTTAGCGCCTTCCGGCGAAATCAGGGCTTCCAGCAGCGCTACCTGTTTGATCGGAAATTCTTCGCGCTGATCCAGCTTTAGGTTTTGACGCAGCAGCCTGTCATCTTGTTTTGGATTCCGAAACAGCATCTCCAGATAATTTGTCAACTGCTGCCGATCCCGAATACGAAGCACGGCCGAGCTGCAACCGTCATCAACAGGCTTGGCTATGATGGGGTAGGTGAGTCGGGCTTCCGCTTTTTCCAATTCCCGTTCTGCATCTTTCTGATAGTCTTCTTTATACAGCAACACCTGGTCTGTAACGGTAAATCCGTGTGCCTTAAGCAATTGCAGGGTCTCGTATTTATTAATCGTAATGCCGGAAGAATCGGCATTGGATCCGTTATAGGGCAAGCCTACCTGCTCCAGGCGTTTTTGTACCTCACCATCTTCTCCTGGTCGGCCGTGAAGCGCAATAAATACGGCATCCACTAATCCGGCCAATTCGGAATAGCTGATTTCCTGTGGCTCAAAAACCTGATTGCTGCTTACATAGGTTTTGATAATATCTGCAGCTTCGGTTTTAATCTGTTCGATGATCGGATGCTTTTTGAAATGCAGGATTTTATCCCGAATATCATCAGCGTTGTCTTTGAGTAAGAGGTTGATCGGAATCTGAAACAGGCGGTGTCCTGAATCATCGCCCAGCAAAAAGACCGGAATCGGTGCATATTTTTCAGAGCTGGCGAGCTTCTCAAAAATGTTGCGTCCACTTTCTACCGAAATATGGCGCTCAAAGGAGTAACCTCCTAATATGATGGCGACTTGCTGCTTTTCGGAGATGTGGCTTTTGGCCAAATCCATCTGGCTGCAGATCTGCTCATACACTTTTTGGTAGGGGATCGGACTCATGGCCGTGCGCATCCGTTCCCAGGCCGAGCACCTCAGAATATAGGTGAGAAACTGGGAAGGTGTCAGTCCGATTTCGGCTGCCTGGTGGAAAAAGAAGGAGGAGGGGAGCATCCCGGAAGTAGTATTCGGGTCGTTGAGGTAAATGATCCCATCGCCTGTGATAAATCCATCAATCCGGGCATAGGTTTGAAATTCCAGGTATTCAAACAGACGGATACATTCCTGCTGTACCTCTAAGATCTGCGCATCGGGCAGTCCAATAGGTGTCAGCTTACGCGACATCCCCGGCAGGTATTTCGACTGGTAGTCAAACAACTCGCCGCCTTTCACAATTTCTGTAGGCGGGAGTGCCAGGGCTTCACCGGTTTCTTTCCTCAAAACGATGCAGGAAAACTCTTTACCCCGGATGAATGCCTCTAAGATGACCCGCTGTTCGCTTAGGTGACTTTCCAGAATAACCTCTTTGTCTGTTTGTGAGTTTAGCGCCTGATTTAACAGGTGAAACAGGGCTTCCGGATGATAGACCGTTTGGCCTTCGACCTCCACTGGAAATCCTAATCCGCTCCGGATATCAGTGAGTTCACGCAGGTAGCTAATTTGATTTTCGAGGGTTTGGCTATTCCAGGCTTTCGCCGAAAGGCGCTCCCGGAAAAACGCACGATTAATTGCTTTTATACCTGATGAAGTTGCATCTCCGGGCTGTAGAATAGTTACTCCAATAGACGAGCCCTGATTGGCTGGTCGAATAACCAGCGGGTTGCCGAGTCGTTCACGTGCCTGCTCGAACAGTTTTTGCTGATCGCCTTCGATCCAGGCTTTTCGTTCCAGAACAACCACGTCCGGACAGGCAAAATCGGCTGCTTCCATGATTTTTTTCTGGAAGGCTTTGTCCATCCCGATCGCGCAGGCACGTATGCCGCTACCGGTATAAGGTATCTGTAGTCCTTCTAACTGGCCTTGTAACTGGCCATCTTCTCCGTACTCGCCGTGCAACGCCAGAAAGGCGATGTCTATGAGTTCTGGTAGGTCATCCAATGTGATCGGGCGACCGATCTTTCTCAGGATGCGGTCTTGTTCTTCCGGGGAGAGTGGGCCCAGACTTTCAATATAAATCTGAAAATGGTGTTCGGATTGTGGTAGCTCCTCCACAGGTGGATAAAAATCCCGAATGGTACCTTTATAGACGAATGGCCATTCCAGCAAAACCAGTTTTCGGTTGCTGTCAATAAAGATAGGAACGGGCTCGAAGAGTGATTTGTCAAGGTTGTCATAAACCGTTCTGCCACCGGCAAAAGAGATTTCGCGTTCGCGTGAAGGGCCGCCAAAAAAGATACCAGTTTTGATCATAGTTTTTCTCTTGGGGCAAAGATAATTGATCTTTTGGTTTGGTTTGGTTCGCTTTGCTCAGGTTTAACGCGATTGAATCGTTTAAACGTTTAAAACGTAAATTTCGGTTAGTAGGTCACAGCCGAATTTTATAGACCCTATGCTATAATTTTGAATGCTGGATTTTGAATGCTGAATGGAGAACTTTCAAATGAGAGACATACGCAATAGACCAGAGCCGAAGGCTATAGACCCAACCATAATTTTGAATGCCGAATTTTGAATGCTGAATGAAGAACTTCCAAATGAGAGAAATCCGCCATAGACCAAAGCCGAAAGCAATAGACCTACCACCAAATAATTTTGAATGCTGAATTTTAAATGCTGGATGGAGAACTTTCAAATGAGAGACATACGCAATAGACCAAAGCCGAAGGCCATAGACCCACCGGCGCAGCCGAATCGACCAAAAGGGCTAAAAGCCCTAATCGACCCTAGACCGGGCGCAGCCCTTAGACCGCAAAGCCGACAGGCAAGCTAGACCGTGCCTTGGCACTAGACCGAGGCAAAGCCTCCTAGACTCAAACTCCCCGCCCTTATACTAAAAAAACAGAAAAAGGTTTTTTTGAACAGAGAAATGTATTAAATTTGCATCCGCTTCCTAAAAAAGCCCACGTGGCGAAATTGGTAGACGTGCTAGCTTCAGGAGCTAGTGTCCTTATGGACGTGTTGGTTCGAGTCCAATCGTGGGTACAAAGCGAAAAGACCTCAGCAGAAATGTTGGGGTCTTTTTTGTTTAGGGATAAAAAAAACGGCTTCCTATTGTCGATGACAAAGGAAGCCGCTGCAAGAAACTCCTAACTCATAGGAAAAATTCTTTTACAACATTTGTTGCTTTTTTTTATTCGTTTCCGATAGTTACGGCACTGGCACCTGGTGTAAGGATAGCCTCGACCGGAGTCGCATCACCGGAAGTAGTTGGCAGATCGAAAGTCAGGAATTGGCCACCTGCATTTGCGCGCTCTGCTACATAAATTTTCTCAGCCTGATAGTTGTAATCCACGTCAACCGGGTTACCCAGTAAAGACATCGGACCGGAAATCCGGATTTGATCTTCCAAAGAAATCATTCCAGAGCCATTTACAGCTTCCATCCATTTGGATGAAAAGTCGGTAATTACATGGATGGCACCGTCTGTAGCAGAAGTAGCATCACCTACATCGGTGAGGATCATAATATCTGATTCCTGGTTATAGTTTAATCCGTGTGTACGTACGATTCCTTCAATCATTACAGTAGAGGAAGCGTTAACAAAACCTGATCCTAAGCGAGTAAACTTTTCGAAGTAAGCCAACATGTTTGAGTTGTCAACAACAGCCCACAGGTCTGAATCCACTACCTGAATTCCCCAGAGGTTGATATCTGTATTAACTGTTGCAGCATACTGGATTTGTCCTGGGCTGGTACGATAGATAACAAAGGCATTTTGATCGCCATTATCCGGGCTTGCATCTTGTGCTACCACTACACGACCTTTGCCAAATGCTGCTTCCCGGCCATTGATAAAATCCGAGCTGCTAACAGCTGATGGAGTCAGGTTGCCACCGTTCATGGCTTGTCCGAATTCGGCGAAAGCCACTAACTGATTATTACTGCGATTCACCTGGTAAAGGGCATCTGTCATTGGATCATAAACGATACCATCTGCATCTGCGTGGCTTACAGTGTAAGAAGAAGCAACTGACATGGGCTCGTCAGCAGCATAGAAATATTCGCTAATTATACCAGTTGTATTAGAAGAAACTAAAACACGGGCATGGGAGAGAAATCTGCCTTGATAAGGTTTATCCGGACCTTGAATTTCGGATGTGCCAAATGTACTAGCCATCCGTGTTGATTCAGCCAGGATTAGTTCTTCTTTTTGGCAGCTGTTGAAAAATAATCCGAAAGCCGCGACTGCGATAATACTCAATAGGTTTTTCATTTAAAGCAAGTTTTGATGTGGGTAAGCCGGACTATCTATTAATTTTTTGGTTAGAATAGTGCTTAACCGGAATGATAAAATGTGGAGGATTTAAGCTGTGCATCGATGCGTCATGTTTGCCTCTGACTCTACTTACGGGTAGAGTTTGCCAATCGGATTTATCAGATCTAATTTTTTTTGAAAAAAGTTTTTTCTGCTCCGGATTAACCAATTATAAAGATGTAAGCCGTTCTTTGCTCCAGTAGCTTTCCAGAAGAAATGAATAAAGAAATTCTCCGCTTAGCCATCCCAAATATTTTGAGCAATATCTCCACGCCCTTGTTGAGTACGGTTGATACTGTTTTAATGGGACAGCTTTCCAAAGAATACCTGGGGGCCATCGGAATTGGAGCAATGATCTTTAATTTTATTTATTGGAATTTCGGATTTCTCCGAATGGGGACGACCGGACTGACCGCCCAGGCCTATGGAAAAAGATCAGATTCGGATGTTATCCATACGCTTGGAAGAGCACTCCTTCTGGGTGGTTTGCTGGCAGCCTTTTTATTGGTGCTCCAGAAGCCCATCGCAACGATAGGTATTGACCTAATGAATGTATCTGGTAACCAGCAGGATCTGGTGGCCCGGTATTTTTTTGTACGGATTTGGGCCGCACCAGCTTCTTTGGCCTTATATGCTTTTTTTGGATGGTTTTTCGGCATGCAGAATGCTGTTATACCACTGTTGCTGACGATTTTTATAAACGTCGTCAATATTGTATTGAGTTATTACCTGGTGCGCGTGTTAGGCTGGTCGGTAGAAGGCGTGGCGCTGGGTACTGTCATTGCGCAATATGCAGGATTGTTGCTTGCGTTGTTGCTCTTTTTGTGGAAATACCGTTCCTATTTCCATGCCTTTCGCCGAAAGGCATTGCTGCAATGGCAGGAACTGGGACGATTCCTGCTTATCAATCGGGATATATTCCTGCGAACCGTTTTTTTGACCCTGGCTTTTGGGTTTATTTATAGTCGTTCTGCTGTTTCCGGTGAACTCATTTTGGCGGTCAATGTTATTTTACTTCAGTTTCTAAACTGGATGTCTTATGGGGTGGATGGGTTTGCCTTTGCGGCAGAAAGTCTGGTTGGAAAATATGCCGGCGCACAAGATGAGTCGGGTACAAGAAAGGCCATTCGATATTCGTTTGGCTGGGGGATGGGATTGGCATTGTTGTTTTCGGTATGTTATTGGGTATTTGGGGCGACTTTATTCGGATTTTTTACAGAATCCGGCGAGGTTATAGAAACAGGGTTGCATTATCTGTGGTGGATGATTTTACTGCCGATTTTTGGTTCGCCTTGTTATATCTGGGATGGCATATATATTGGTTTGACTGCCTCTAAGGCCATGCGAAATGCGATGTTTTGGTCTTTTTTGATTTTCCTGATAAGCTATTGGCTGTTGCAAGGAACTTTAGGAAATCATGGCCTCTGGTTGGCACTTCTGGTTTTCCTGACCGTACGGGGAATCACACAATGGGGCTTGTACCGAAAATATGGACTGGAAATTTCGTAGTTAATATTTGGGGAGGGCAAAAAAAAAATAAAAAACATGGCAGGTTTGTAAGGAACACAACACAAACAATCCCCCTTCCATCACAATCCGAACACAGCCATACCAAAGGTTTGTTATTTTTAGGCAGCAATTGAAATTCGAAAATTTGAAGTATTATGACTCATAAGAAATACACTTTAGGCATATTCACTGCTGCTCTGGCAGTTTTGGCGGTTTGGATGTTCCTCCGCGACTTTCAGGAAGAAAACGGCTTAGAGCCTTTTGGTGAAATAGACAAACAAACCGGCATCAGAGAAGCCATTGATTATAATTTCGAAAAGATTAAAGACCTCGAAACCGGGGAGATTCCGCCTAACGGGCTGATGGATGCGCTGAAATTTACCCGTAAAAGACAAGCTGAATTGGCCAGTTTAAAATTGGGTGATGCAACTAATCCCCGTTTCCGGGAACGCGGACCGAATAACATCGGTGGCCGTACCCGAACAATACTCATTGATCAACGCGATTCTACTCGAAATACACTCTTTGTAGGCAGTGTTTCCGGCGGACTCTGGAAGTGCAATGACATCACTCAAAATCCGCCAATCTGGAATAAAGTCAATGATTATCTGGATAACCTGGCTATTGGTGGTTTAGCACAAGATCCCAATAATCCGGAAATTATGTACATGGGCACAGGAGAAGGATACACCGGTGTTCAGGGTATTGGAATTTTTAAATCTGTTGATGGTGGGGTAAACTGGGAATTATTGCAGAGCTCGGTAGATGCTGTGGTGATCACGATCCAGGACCTTTTGGTACACCCGGTAACGAGTGATGTATATGCCGCCTCCAATTTTGGTTTGTTCCGCAGTCCGGATGGTGGTGCAAGCTGGGAAAAAGTACACGGCCAGGGATTTGGAGCCAACAATTCGTTTAACGATATAGATTATGTGGCAGCAGGTGGATTCATGATCTGCTCGAATGCAAACGCCGTTTTCAAATCGGAAACTGGTGACCCAAATAGCTGGCAAAACCTGACTTCCGGTCAGATTGAAGCGGGTATGTCCCGGGTGGAAGTGACTGTTTGTGCTTCCGATCCGGATGTAATGTATTTGATCGGTTCAAAAGGAAACCAAGCCACAAATGTGTATCGGACGAGTAATGGTGGGGAGACCTGGCAGGCTCGTATCGAACCCGGTAACGGATCTGATTTTACCAATGGTCAGGCCTGGTATGATCTGGATATTGCTGTTGATCCGTTCAATTGTGAACATACCATTGCCGGTGGTGTTCCTTCGCTTCGCTCGCTGACTGGTGCTTTTACATATGATCAATGGATGGGTGGGATGCACGTAGATCAGCATACTATCCTCTTTGATCCGGAGCGCGAAGGCGTGGTTTATCTGGGTAATGATGGTGGTATCTGGCGGGCAACTTCCGGAACAGACATTCCACCTGTGAATAAGAACTTTGGTTATAATGTGACGCAGTTTTATGCCGGTGCGATGCACCCCGACTATTTTAGCCACTATTTTCTGGGCGGTACCCAGGATAACAACTCCCTTCAATTAAATGCCTTTGAAACCACCTCTGCTGAATCTGTT
>JAGQWR010000105.1:2321-2605 GCA_020437105.1 Saprospiraceae bacterium | reverse complement strand
AAAGTAAGGTTTTAATGCCAATCTAAACACCTTTAGTTTTGAATGAGGGAACTATTTGCCTTCCGCAAACATTATACCTCCCATTGATCCCAATATTGGATCAGCTGGTTATTATATCTTTACACAATGCAAGAAGGAGTTGTCATAAAATCTACAGGTAGCTGGTACAGTGTACAGCTTGAATCGGGCGAGCGAATCGAAAGCCGAATCATTGGTCGATTCCGGATGGATGGAAAAAAACTGACCAACCCGGTAGCCGTAGGTGATCGGGTACTCCTCGAAAT
>JAGQWR010000105.1:0-2257 GCA_020437105.1 Saprospiraceae bacterium | reverse complement strand
CGTCAATCTCCCCGAAAAAAACACGAACTGCATCTACTTGCCAGCAATGTAGATCAAGCCATCGTGATTATTACCATCTCCAATCCAAAATTAAAGCAGGGATTTATTGATCGCTTTCTGCTGATGACTGAACCCTATGATATCCATACCATCATAGTGGCCAATAAGGCAGATTTATACAGCGATGGCGATTTGGCCGTATTCGAATACCTCAAGGAAATTTATGAGGCCATCGGATACCAGATGATCCTCACTTCTGCAGAAGATGGCACAGGAGTGGAAACGCTTAAAGCCCTGATGCACGGGAAAACCAACCTCGTAGCCGGGCAATCAGGTGTGGGCAAATCCTCACTCGTTAATCGAATCAAACCCGGATTGCAATTACGCACCTCGGCGCTCTCTGATTATACCGGCAAAGGACAGCATACCACTACTTTTGCCGAAATGTTCAACTTGGATGACGGCGGCAAAATAATTGATACACCTGGAATTAAAACACTGGGATTCAACCATTTAGAAACCATGGACGTCGCCCATAATTTTAGAGAGTTTTTCCACCTTTCCTCTGAGTGCAGATTTGGAGGCAAGTGTCTCCATCGGGAGGAACCTGGTTGTGCAGTAAAAAGCGCACTGGAAAATGAGGAGGTTAGCGAATTACGTTATATAAACTACCTCGCCCTACTCGAAGAGGTCGAAGATCAAAATTACTGGGAACGAAACTCGGATTTTTGACCTGCCCTTTCCTCATTCCCCATACCACCGCAAACTGGCTATCCCACTTCTGTCAAAAACGGCATTTGATCGGGAACTAAGAATTTTATCTTTGCGGTTCAATTTCAAATTATGACTTATCAGACCAGACGTCGAAATTACAAAAGCCGCCGGGACAAATTAGAACGCTCCGGTAAAGTGATCAAACTCATCTCTTTGTTTGGAACACTTTTCTTACTGATTTATGGCTGGTTTAATCGGGTGCGCATCTACGATTGGGTAGAAACCTATTTTTATTGAGCATTTTCACATTTTAGACAGTCTAATCCAGGTTAATTTACACTGAATTAAACCCGTATGCACTTACGTAATAAATTACGTTTATTTTAATCGTCTAAAAATCAGCTGCTTGCACTTAAAGGTTGTTTATTTTGAATAACTTGTATTCCTAAAGATTTTGGTATGGCCAGCTCCTTTCAACTTCGCCCTTTTCTGGAAAAAGATCAGGAATCAGTTTCCAGGCATGCCAATAATCGCAAAATATGGGCCGGAGTAAGAGACCACTTCCCCCATCCATATACCCTGGAAGATGCTGCAGCTTTTATCAAAATGGCACAGGAGGAAGAAGATGCAGTTGTAAAAGCCATAGTAGTAGAA
Source organism: Saprospiraceae bacterium (assembly GCA_020437105.1). Lineage (GTDB taxonomy): Bacteria > Bacteroidota > Bacteroidia > Chitinophagales > Saprospiraceae > JAAEZH01. Next base: position 889 of record JAGQWR010000105.1, on the reverse strand, counting down.
GGCCAGGCTGTAGGCGCAATCGGCATTCATCCACAAGAAGATGTGCACCGTATTTGTGTAGAAATTGGATATTGGCTTGGAGAAGAATATTGGGGCATGGGCATTACAACAGAAGCTGTAAAAGAAATGACCCAACTGGCGTTCGAACTGGGTTATACACGTGTGTTTGCGACGGTTTTTGGCAATAACCCTGCATCCCAAAAAGTGCTCGAAAAAGCAGGCTACAACTATGAAGGCATTATGAAATCCGCTGCTCTTAAAGATGGCCAGATCCTGGATGTTTGGATGTACGGCATTGTTTCCCTTTGAAAAAGACGGTACACCTTCCACCATTCATTCCTGACACAGCATCTTCCTTTAATGCCGTTTGCATTTGATACTTCTATTTAAATTACTTCATAAGCCAAACCGATAACAATGACTTCTACTAACCTGATTAGACTAATCGTCTTAATCCTCCCATTTCACCTGCAAGCTCAGGAGAAACCCATTGAAACAAATCTTAAATCCAAAATTGAAGCCGTAACCGTTTACCTCCAGGGAGCCCAAATAGAACGAAAGGCATCGTTTACTATTCCAAAAGGCAAAACAAACCTCGTTCTAACCAATCTCTCTCCTTTCATTGATCCTGCCAGCATATCCGTTCAAGGCAAAGGCAATTTTATTACCCTGTCGGTAAACCATCGACGCAATTATTTGGAAAAAGAATCCCGCTCCGCAGAAGTAGCCCGACTCCAGGATTTATCCGAATTAACCCAGGATAGTATCATACTGGAACAAAGCCTGCTCACCGTCTGGGCAGAAGAAGAACAGTTTCTCCGGGAAAACCGCAATATAAAGGGAGAGGCAACAGGTTACCAACTGGAAGACTTACAAGCCATTGGTGCCT
>JAGQWR010000104.1 GCA_020437105.1 Saprospiraceae bacterium | reverse complement strand
TTTTCCTGTTTTCCTGTTTTCCTGTGATTCGGTTTTCCTGTTATCCTGTTTTCCTGTTTTCCTGTTATCCTGTTTTCCTGTGATTCGGTTATCCTGTGATCCTGTGATTCTGTGATTCTGTGATTCAGTGGGTTAGAGATCTCAGTAAAAATTAAAAATTAAGACATAAGAATTCGATTTACAAATCCCTGGCCATTAATAGCCGATGCGCTAAAAACAAGAATAGGACAATATAAACACTGGAAGTGATCATTGCTTCTGTCGGTGTCAGGAAAAAGCTAAATCCATTCTCAGCCTGAAAATCTTCGGCAATTTCTGCAAAAGGTACGGGAGCCAGGTCTTCTATGGCATTCATCGGGTAAAAATGCATGCTTTTATTCGCGAAAAGCTTTAGGTGAACGACCCAGCGCAGGATCAATTCAATAAACATGACATACGACAGGTATAAAAACAAGGCGATGCCTGTGCGGCGGATTAACAAGCCCATTAAAAATCCAAAAGAAGAATAACCCAGGCACATTAAAAAGTAGCGTGGGATGTAGTCAATGTTTTTAGTGATAGTTGATAAATAATATGCTTCCGAAAAAATAAAACCATAAATCAGGCAAACGATAAAATAATATATGGTAGCTGCCAGCGAAAGGACAATTAAAAAATTAGCTTTACTCCAGAATAATTCCGTTCGACTCAGCCCCGTAATAATGTTTTGTCTGAGGGTTTTATTTGAATATTCCTGTGTGACAAGCACTACTGCAAAAAAGCCTAAGAAAAAAAACGAGAGCCAGTTTCCTGCGTAACCTATAAAGGTGAAAACAGTTGGAAATTGGAATAATGTATCCGGTGTCAGAATAGGTGGAGGTAATTCCGGAATACCGCGAATAGGCAATATAATTGTTGGCAAAAGCAGGGCATACATCCCGATTAACACCTGAAAGATCCGGTGTTTTTTTTGTTTCTGCCATTCCAGGTTTAGGAGTCGTAACATGCGTTATTAAGTTTGAATTCTTAATTTTTAATTTTGAATTAATTCAACATTAAAAATTCAACATTAAAAATTCTTTTTAATTGTCTTTCGTGATCTCTAAGAATTCGGATTCGAGACTCCGTTGTTTGACGACCAGGTGGTCGAGTACGATTCCCCGATCGAAAGCTGCCTGATTTATTCTGGCAGCAGAAAATCCGGCCTCTGCTTCGAGCATCAGTCGGCCATTAGACTCTGACAGCAGATGCAGTTCTGATTCTGCCTGTACAAGCTCTTTTAATTTATCTGTTTCGGCAGCGCCAATTTCTACGCTGACATTGCTGCTCAGGATCGCACCGACCGTGCCTGTTGCCAGGAGTTTACCCCGTTTTATGATGGCTACATGGGTGCAAATTTTCTCCACTTCATCCAGAATATGGGATGCCATGATGACCGTTTTGCCTCGGTTTGCAATTTTTAGGAGTGTTTCGCGCACATCTGCGATGCCTTCGGGGTCTAATCCGTTTGTTGGTTCATCAAAGATCAGAACATCCGGATCGCCTACTAAGGCACCGGCAATTGCCAGTCGCTGCTTCATGCCAAGTGAGTAGGTGTTGAATTTGGAATACCGGCGCTCATACAATTGTACCAGACGAAGATGCTCGTCAATCGATTCTGCCCCGTGGCCTTTGATAGATGCTACAATCTTTAGATTATCTACCGCATTTAGGTAGGGATAAAAATTTGGGGTTTCCAGCAGCGCGCCGATTCGGCGTCTTGCCCGATCCGGGTTTTCTCCGCCGAACCAGGAAAAATGGCCGCTTTGCGGACTGGTAATTCCCAGTATCATTCCTAATGTAGTGGTTTTTCCACTGCCATTTGGTCCCAGGATACCGTATATGTTGCCATGCTCAACAGTGAGGGAAAGCTGATCAACTGCCCGGATACTGCCATAATTTTTACTCAAATTGTCGATCTGAAGAATAGACATAGGCTTGATTATTTGTCGATTGCCAATCTACTGATCCTTTTTTGAAAATTTAAGTAATTGTAGACGAATTCCCTGGAATGGTCGATAGGAGTCGAGCTCCTAAAATAAGAAAGCCCCAACGCAGAGCGCTGAGACTTTCAGAAGGAAGGTTAGTTGAAACCTCAATTCCTTTTATAAATTAACACCTATTTTTCGAAAAAGATTACAGAATCTGACTCAAAGTCAAAAATAATTTTTTTCTCCTGGATCTGTAATTCAAAGGACCCCGGCTCGGTTTGCCATTTATTATCTAATCCCACAAAGGCCAGATCACGAGCCTGAAGTGTAAAAGAAACACTTTTAGTTTCGCCCGGCTCGAGGCTGATCTTTTCATATCCGCGTAAGCGTCTTACTGAAGGCGCAATAGAAGCGACCAGATCGGCTGCATACAATTGTACGACTTCCTTGCCGGTGCGTGTACCTGTGTTTGTTACCGAAATACGTACTTCCAGTGTCCCGTCTGGTGTAAGTGTATTCCCCGAAAGGGTCAAATCGCCGTACTCAAAAGTGGTATAACTTAACCCATATCCGAACTCAAATTGAGGCCGGATCTTGTATTTTTCGTTATCGATACCGTATTGATCTGTTGCTCGATAATCATAGGGAATAAGGGCATTTGCTGCTCCCGGATAAGTGTAAGGCAATTTTCCGCTCGGATTGTGGTCTCCAAAAAGGATAGAGGCAATGGCTCTGCCACCCTGATTGCCCGTGTATGCACTTAAGATAATGGCATCAGCGAGTTCAACAATTTCCCGTATTATTCTTGGACGGCCTTCTGTGAGCACCAAAATAACAGGTTTGTCGCTGGCCGATAGTGCGCGTACCAGATTTTGCTGTGCCTCAGGTAAGTTAAGGTCATAGAGGTTTCCCTCGAATTCGGTATAGGAAAACTCTCCGATACAAACCACTACCGCATCTACTGACTTAGCTGCCCGTGCAGCTTCATTTATGTCAACGGTTTCATCATAGGTACAGCCCTGCACATACGACACCTGATCTGCTCCAAGCAGCTGTTGGATCGCCTCCAGGATTGTCTGCTCATCATCTGCAAAATAGCTTTCTTCATTTCCCTGCCAAACCCAGGTCCAGCCGCCGTTTAAGGGAATCATGGAGTTGGCCGTCGGACCGGTAACCAAAATCCGGCTGCTTTTGTCAAGCGGAAGCACATTATCCTTGTTTTTGAGGAGCACTAAGCTCTCCAGGGCGCCTTGGTAGGCCAATTCTTCAAACTCTGGCGAATTGAATTTTGGATAATTTTCGGGCTCGTAAAACATGTTATCAAACAGGCCGAGCTTCAATTTAACACGGAGGATTCGTGTTACAGACTCGTCTATGCGGGCCATTGGCACAAGTCCTTCCTCTACACATTGTTTCAGCAAAAGCGGAAAATCGGCATCGTTTGGCACCATACTCATGTCAATACCAGCGTTGATGGCCAGTGCGATGGCTTCTTTATGATCTTTGGCTACCCGGTGGCGTGTAAAAAGGTATTTGATATCTTCCCAGTCGGTTACTGCCAGTCCTTCAAAGCCTAATTCACCACGTAAAATATCAGTTAAGACATATTTGTCTATATGGGTCGGAATGCCGTTTACATCGCCCGAATTTATCATAATGGAGAGGGCACCTGCATCAATTGCTGCCTTAAACGGGGGCAGGAAATATTCGCGCAATTGCCTTTCCGGAATCCAGGCTTGCGTACGGTCCATGCCCGTGAGCGGACGAGAATACCCGACGTAATGTTTGAGGCAGGCTGCTACCTGATAGGGATCGGATGGATCTTCTCCCTGATACCCTCTGGTGAGGGCAACAGCCATATCGGAGGCCAATAGGGGATCTTCTCCAAAACCTTCCCATAGCCGGGGCCAACGCGGGTCGCGTCCCAGGTCACAAACGGGGGAAAAGGTCCAGGGGATATACGATGCACGTGTTTCGTAAGCCGTGATTTTTCCCAGTTCAGTGACTAAATTTGTATTCCAGGTTGCAGCCAGGCCAGCCTGCTGCGGGTAGAGTGTTGCGCCCAGCGTATAGTTTGTACCATGAATAGCATCGATGCCGTAAAGGACAGGTATTTTGGATGCTTTTTTATCCGAATAACCTTTGATAGCCGTCATGATTTCGTACCAATGCTCCCGACTATACGCATAACCGCCCACGTTTAGGATAGAGCCTACCCGAAGGTCAACCAACATTTTCTCCAGTTTTTCGGGATCCAATTGATGGGGTTTATCCAGGTTGTATGGTTCTCCGACTGACAGCATATCAATCGAAAGTTGAGTCATTTCACCTACTTTATCTTCCAGCGTCATGCCAGCCATAATTTCAGCTATTTGCTGATCAAATTGGCCCGTAGTTTTTGCCGGGTTGGGCGTCTGTGTTTCATTCATACAGCTGCTCCATATTAGGATTAGGAAGAAGAGAAATGGTGTATTTCGCATAGGGAAATTGTTGGATTCGTTTTTGTGATGGTAACAGTGCCCCAACGGGCTTATAAGAATCCATCCCGGATCATCCGTTCTGTTTCTTCGAGATGTTGAAATACTTCGAACGTTTTGCCCTGGGTGCGTTGGGCACCTACCGCATTGGCAAATTGGGCTGCACTAATGTAGTCCTCATTTTTTAGCCATCCGAATGCGAGTCCGCCTGCAAATGAATCACCACAACCTGTGGTATCCACCACATGATTTACCCGGATGGATGGCACAAATTCTTCCTGCATTTTGCCGTCCTTCATAAAATAGGTGAGGCAACCTGTTTCATCAGTGGTTACGATAAGCGCTTTGAGTCCCTGTGCCAGGCAATGGGCAGCCAGCTCGGGTAAATGGCTGGTATCCGGGTGTAGTTCTTCAGTTAGCTCCTCTTTGCTATATTCGTTTTTATACCAGCAACAGGCTGATTCTTCCAGATTCATTTTCAGGATATCGATATAGGGAAGCCATTGGTCACGGTCAACCCAGAATTTCAGGTGCCGTGTGCCATTTCGTGCCATAGTAGCAGTGGGACCGTGGGCGTCAAAAATAATCAGGCCATCACTGTTTTCCTTTAAATACCGCAGGGTATCCAGACTAACCTCATGATCAGTGATCGGCACAAAAACAAAGGCATCGCAATCGGTCAGGTTAGCTACATCTTCCGGCAGGATTGGAGCCATAAAGGCTAATTGACGCTCAATACGTTTGTTCTGATCTATAAATTGAAGCCGGATAACAGCTCCCTGGTCATGCTCTGATCGCACATAACTTTGATCTACTCCGTCAAAACTATTTAGCAATGCCCGTATAGGTGCTTCATCAATTTTACGAATATGAGAAACTGGAAAGATTGTAGATTGGCCCGAACAAAGTTTGGACAATGCAGCTACCGGATGCGTAATACAGCCGTATTTCTGGATCACCTCTCCGTGGTGAGTGATAATGTGATCTCTCGGTATCGGGCCAAGTACAGCGATCCTATAATTCATATATTAAAACTTTTATCTGGATTACAATTCAGGTATAGTGTAAATGTAACAATAAGAAAGAATTAGGGAGAACATCTTTCTATAAATTTGCTGATTCCCGCATTAAGCCATATTTTATTCAGTTCGCTGCGCACAGGTTTAAATAGTTTGAACTAACCAACTGGACCACTAACTACCGAATTCTTAAGTCTTAATTTTGAATTTTGAATTAGGTTCTAACTGACAAACTCACTGAAAAACTAACCCACTGGACCACTGGACCACTAACTACCGAATTCTTAAGTCTTAATTTTGAATTTTGAATTAGGTTCTAACTCACAAACTCACTGAAAAACTAACCCACTGGACCACTGGATCACTGGACCACTAACTACCGAACCACCCTCGATACCAATCGGGCCAAACTCCCTCCCGCGTATTTCTACCTGTTTACCAGGAATTATTCCAAAAACCGGCTAAAAATCTAAAAATAAGTGGGCTGCGTCAAGCTTTTAAGCTATTTTTGCTATAACTAGCTGTATGCTGTTTCGAGAAGAATGTAGTTAGTCGTCCATCTTAACAAATTGTAGTCCCCATGAATAAACGTTACACGCTCTATTCTGTCCTGTTATTTCAAAGCATTTTATTTGCACTACCGCTTATTACTTCAGCACAGACAACCTTGTATGCTGAAGACTTTGAATCCTGCGGTAACACATCCAATTGTGGGGGCACTGCTTATACCTCTTCCAGTGATTTTTATGGAGGAACAAGCGATTACTTTGGGCGGGTAAACGGTTCTACTTCTGCTTTTTATTTAACGAATAGTACGATGGGGAATACTGTTTCCAGTTTAACGCCTTACACAGGCTATTCCGGAAACTATTTCTATGCAGCGGAAGACGTTAATGATACCGGACCATTAGAAGGGACACAAGATGGGAATGATTACAAGGAATTGACTATTTCAGGGATTGATATTTCGGGCGCAACGAATCTTGATTTTAGAGGTTTATTTGCTGCCGGCGATAATGATCCATGTGGCTCGAACGCATACGATGATGCGGATTTTGTAGAAATTTATTACTCTATTGATGGCGGAGGAGAAATTCTTGGCATGTGTTTTAATCCGGATTTGGAGTGTAATATTCCAGCCGACATTACAAATGAACCCTTATATTTTGATCCAAACTGTGACGGTGACGGGGGAGAAGGTACCTTATTGACAGCAGCTTTCGCTGAATTTGGATTTGATATTCCTGGTACCGGTAATACCATGAATATTCGGATCAAGGTACGAATGGACGCGGGCAGTGAAGAATTTGCTTTTGATAATATTCGTATTCGCGGAGATATTACTATTGTCTGTGATGCAGAAGCCGGAACAGTAACAGGAAGTTCTTCCACCATCTGTGCCGGAGAAACGGCCTCAGTTGGGGTAAGTGGAAATAATACTTCCGGATTATACACAAACGTTTTTCTGGTTGCTGATGCAGGTGGCAATGTGACTTCTGTTCAAGGCTTTTCGCCAATTACTTTTTCGACTCCGGGTACCTATACAATCTACAACTATAATTATCTGACTTCCGGAGCTTCCAATCCCAATCCGGCGACCATCGCTGGCATTGATTGTTCTACTAATTGCTGCGACTTACAGGCCGGTGCGTTTACGATTACGGTGCTTCCAAATGTTAGTGGCTCTTTCCTGGCTCCGGCCAATGTCTGTGAGTTTGATGCGCCACTCACTAATCAGGGAGGTGGTTTTCCAATAGGCGGCGTCTATAGCGGCCCCGGAGTTACGGATGGCATGAATGGCCTGACCTACACCTTCAATCCGGAAGTAGCCGGATTTGGAGTACATACTATTACCTACACACCAGCCGGGCAGTGCGAAAGTGCTGCATCTGATCAAATTATTGTGATCCCTGCTCCCGACGAACCGATTGTCTCAAATGTGGATGTTTGTGCTGGGCAGAGTACCGTCATTACACCACAGGCTGTCCCTTTTTTCAATGGCACTTTCTTTCAGGAAAGCTTTGAAACGGATGGCAATGGCTCACGCTATAATTCGACCAACGATTTTTTTGATCCGGCAACTTCAGATGATTACTTCGGACGAGTAAACGGATTAAGCCAGGAATACTTCCTGAATAATGCCGGGTCTGGATACTTTATTTCCTCGATTGGATCCTATTCCGGCTTCGATGGTAATTTTTACTATGCTGCCGAAGATTTGGATGATACTAATTCCGGTTCTGCTATTGGGAATCCGGATGGAGTAGTTTATAAAGACCTTATTATTCCAAATGTTCCTATCACCCTTTGGCATGGCCTTAATCTTTCGTTTAAATTGGCGGCGAATCCGCTCCTTTGCGGGAATTCGGATTACGACCTGGGAGATTTTGTAAAAGTATATTACACCCTGGATGGTGGTTCAGAACTGGAAGCGCTTTGCTTTAGTCCGGATTTGGAGTGTAATATTCCAAGTGATGTAACCAACGAACCGCTCTTTTCCGATCCAAACTGTGATGGCGACGGGGGGGAAGGCGTGCAGATTGTACCGGCTTTCCAAACTTTTTCAGCGGTCATACCTACCGGCAGTGCTGGTTTCGTGGTAGATATCCGGATTCGGGTCAGCATGGACTCCGGTGATGAAGAAGTGGCCTTTGATGATATCAGGCTAGACGGATTCAAGAATCCGCCTACTTTTAGTTATTATGATGCCGACCCGGGAACTGGTCCGGCCAACTTACTTGCAAGTGGCTCCAGCTATGATCCAGGAACTACAGTAGGTACCAGTCCCCAATCTATTTGGGTTGTTGCTCAGGATAGTGCTTGCACCAGTGATGCAGTAGAGGTTGTCGTGACGGTTAGTCCAACTACACCAGGAACCTTTACAGCACCGAATGACCTATGTGAAACCGATGCACCAGTTGCACTGACGACCGGTTTGCCTGCCGGTGGGACTTATAGCGGTCAGGGAGTGGTCAACAATATGGGTAACTACTCCTTTGATCCTGCCCTGGCAGGACCAGGTACCTGGACGATCACCTATACACCGCCCGGCTCGTGTAGCACCCCAGCGATGGATGATGTGGAAGTATTTGCTGCACCAATGGTAAGCTTCACGGCACCTGCAGATTTGTGTGAAGATGCAGGACCAGTAGATTTAACAAGTGGTTCTCCCTCAGGAGGTGCCTACTCCGGTGCTGGAGTAACCGAATCAGCTGCCCCGGTTTTCACGTTGGATGGAGTAGCGGATGAAGCAGCCTGGATTACTGTGGCCACAAAACAAAATGCGAATGCAGGCTTTGGCCCTTTCAATGATGTAAACGGCATCTATTACTACCCGGATGACGAAAATGGTTTTCTGTATTTAGCCGTAACAGGTAATACAGACTCCGGCGGAAATGACGGCATTGGCATCTGGCTGGATTTCTCCGAAATCGCCGGTGTAGCAGCAGGTTCCGCTCTTGGAGTACCAGGAGGACCACATTATACAGGTGGCAATGGCGGCAGCAACCCCAATTTCCGCTCTGATATGGAAGTTGATTATATGCTTGCGCTGAATGCGGGTGGCTCTGGTCCTGGAGGAAACATGTATGTTGATGTGGTGCAATTACCTTCCGGAACAGCTGATTACATTGGCGGCCCCGGATTATCACCTGGTACGCCATCCGTAACAAATGGCGGTGGTGCCTTATTTAGTCCGGGTTCGGTCGAATTGAATTTTGATAATTCCTCTGTGGCTAACTCTACCGGTTTTGAGGTTAAAATTCCTTACGGAGAATTAGGAATTACTGCCGGTGGTACTGTCAATGTTTTTGCTGTTATCACAAGTGCAACAGCCTTTTTCTCTGATGTAACTGTTCCTGGCAATGTTACTACTACTAATCCAGGCTTTGATGCAGATTTCAACAGCCTGAGTGGTGGACCATATAATGCAGGAGCACAATCTTTAACAGCTCCAAATCGAGACTTTACATTCGACCCGTCTTTAGCCGGAGTCGGTACACATATTTTGACCTATAGTTTTTCAAATTCCAATGGCTGTGCCGGGTCTGCTCAGGATGACGTAGAAGTCCTTCCTGCCAACCTAACGATTAATTGCCCTACAGCTATCAATGTAAACACAGACCAGGGGGTTTGTGGCGCAACGGTTACTTTTTCAGATGCAACTTTCACCGGAAATTGTACACCTGTCACATTGCAGCAAACAGCAGGACCAACTAGTGGTTCCACCTTTCCTGTAGGTCCGACAACGGTTACTTTCGAAGTAACAGATGATGCGGGTAATGGGCCCGTTGATTGTAGCTTCACCGTAACTGTTACTGATGATGAAGATCCAACAATCACCTGTCCGACACCTATTACGGTGAATAATGACCCAGAAATTTGTGGTGCGGATGTGGAATACACCGTGACCAGCTCGGATAACTGTCCGGGAGAAATGGTTATGCAAACTGCTGGCCAGGCGAGTATGACGATCTTCCCGGTAGGCACAACGACCAATACTTTTGTGGTAACAGATGCTGCCAATAATACCAATACCTGCAGCTTTACAGTAACGGTGAATGATACAGAGGATCCTATGATCACCTGTCCGACACCTATTACGGTGAATAATGACCCAGGAATTTGTGGTGCGAATGTGGAATACACGGTAACCAGTTCGGATAACTGTCCGGGGCAAACGGTTATGCAAACAGCGGGTCAGGCGAGTATGACGACCTTCCCGGTGGGCACAACGACTAATACGTTTGTGGTAACAGACGCATCAAATAATACCAATACCTGTAGTTTTACGGTAACCGTAAATGACACCGAAGATCCGACGATCACCTGTCCGATGAATATTACGGTCAATAATGACCCGGAAGATTGTGGAGCGGATGTGGAATATGTCATATCGAGTTCGGATAATTGTCCCGGCCAAACAGTCATGCAAACTGCTGGTCAGGCAAGTATGACAAATTTCCCGGTAGGTACGACCATGAATACCTTTGTGGTAACAGACGCATCAAATAATACCAACACCTGTAGCTTTACGGTAACCGTCAATGATGACGATGATCCGTATATTGCCTGTGTGGCTAATCTGACAGTTCAATTGGATGCTAATAATATGTACATCCTCAGTGAGCAGGAAATTGTAACATTTTATGTTGATAACTGTCCATTTCCAACCATTACGCTTGATCCTTTTGTTTTCTCCTGTGATGATGTCGGAATGACCATTCCGGTAACGGCTGTGATTTCGGATGCTGCTAATAACACAGACATGTGTGTAACCCAGGTTACTGTTGCTGACGATGACAACCCTTGTTGCGCAGCACCTGTAGCTTCATGTGTCAGTACTTTCACGGTAGAATTGGATGCGAATGGAATGGGTTCCATTACAGTTGCTGATGTAGATGCCGGAAGTACAGCAGATTGTGGCCTGGAAGAGATTTACCTCACTGGCCAGACTGATTTTTCCTGTTCAGATGTTGGTGCCAGCTTAGAGGTCATTCTTACCATTTATGATATTAATGAGGATGAAGACGAGTGTACAGCGACAATTGTTGTTGAGGATAATTTAGACCCAATGATCACTTGCCCGATGAATATCACGGTCAATAATGATCCGGGTGTATGTGGAGCAGGAGT